>JALYYZ010000011.1 GCA_030945985.1 Chloroflexota bacterium | reverse complement strand
CTTAGTGCTTTTACCCGCAGGAAGGATTTACTGCGGAACCGCCAAACACTATTCTGCTGGTAATGTGCTTTGTCACGCTTATTATACCATTGTTATGGAGGTACTATGAAACAACTTTCAACTAACCTGCTTCTCATGCGGCTGTATCCCCATAGCTAAAGCAAGGGGTCCTAGCCGCCGTGAAAACTGATAAAGCATGGGGGATCAGGATTCCGACCATCGGTCCGTAACTTCTCCTCCGCAGGCTTCGGCGCAGTGTCCACAAGCTTACTTCGCAGTACCCTGTGCCTCGCCAGGAGTTGAGCTATTCTATCATATGGGTGATGCCACGGTAATGGTATCAGCACGTATGACTTCGGTATATGACCTCGGTCACACGGAGCTTAACCCCTTTGGGGGGTTCAGCCTGCGCGCGGCTGCTGTACAATAGAGCTAGTTCGGTATAGGCCGGCATGACGGCTCCTGGAAGGAAGAGATTGCTAGCAGACAAATTAGATCACGAGATAGACGAGGAAGCGCCAAAACCGCTTGTGCCATCCGGTTCCGGTGATGACACAGGAGGACGTGGGGGAAGCCTGGGCAAGCAAGCCGCGCAGGGCGCCGCCTGGAACTACGCCGCTTTCCTCGTGAGCAAAGGTCTCCTGTTCGTCGCGACCCTGGTGCTGGCGCGGCTGCTGACGCCCGCCGAGTTCGGCCTGGTGGGCATGGCCCTGCTTGTTATTACCGCGCTCGATGTGCTACGTGACTTCGGCATTGGCGCTGCGGTGATCTACCACCAGCGCGAGCCGCAAGCGGCTGCTAATATGGCTTTCGCCCTCAGCAGCGGCATAGGCATTCTCCTCTTTGCCGCGAATTGGCTCCTGGCGCCTTTTACCGCTCACTTCTTCAAGACCGCAAACCCGGCGGACACCCAGACCGTCGTGTCTCTCCTGCAGGTACTAGGCTTCAGCTTGCTATTTGCTTCTCTCGGCAGCACGCACGATGCGCTGCTTCAAAAAGAGATCAACTACAGACGCCGGATGGTGCCCGAGGTGAGCCGTACTCTCTTCAAAGGTGTCATCTCAGTGGCGCTGGCCTTCATGGGCTGGGGAGTTTGGAGCCTCGTGATAGGTCAGGTGGTGGGCGAAGCTTCGGCTACGCTGCTCCTCTGGTATGTAGCGCGCTGGCGGCCAACCTTGCAGATTAGCAGGGCACTATTGCGTCCGATTCTCGGGTACGGCGTGCAGACTATGTTCGCCGGCGGGCTGGGCACCCTTATCTCAGATGTTGACTACCTGATAATTGGCAGGCTGCTGGGCGAGACGCCCCTGGGCCTCTATACGCTTGCCTTCCGCATCCCCGAGCTGATCATCAAGAACCTGTCTCAGGCGGTCTCCTCTGTAGCTTTCCCTGTGGCGGCCCGGCTCCAGAGCGACCGTGACGCCATGCGCGACGCCTATCTCTCGATGCAGCATTACATGCTTGCCATCCTTGCGCCGTTGGGCCTGGGCCTGTATGCCGTCACGCCGGCGCTGATCCACCTTCTCTTCCAGTCGAAGTGGGACCCGATTATCCCTGTTATGCAGGCGCTTTCGTTGTACATGGTCATGGGCGCTATCAACCACTGGCCCGGCGTTATCTATAAGGCGGTCGGCAGGCCCGATATACTGAATCGCCTCTCCCTCGTGAAGCTCGCAATGCTGGTGCCCGTGCTCTGGTGGTGCGCGTTGAGCTACGGCATCGAGGGTGTGGCATGGGGCCAGGTGGTAGTGCGCGCGATCGGTGTAGTAATAGATATGTACGCCGTGTCGCGCTTCGTGAAGCTGAGCGTGTGGGAGAACCTCAAGGTCATATGGCCCCCATTCGTCGCAGCCCTGGTTATGCTCGCCGGGGTCTATCTGGTTTTCCTGCTCGATCCCGGCCAGAGGAGCCTGCCAGTGGCAGCCCTGGCTATTGCCTTTGGAGCCCTGCTCTATGGTGCAGGTCTCTGGCTGGTTGACAGAAAGGCTGTGGTCACGCTCCTCGCCCTCGGACGCTCTCTTACAGGGCGGGATCGCCCTGTAGCGGCTCAACCTTAACGCCTTTTCAGGATGCGTAGAGAGTAACAGAACACCTTGTCCTGTTACTCTCTACGCATCCGGCTCATCATCGCCTGCACCCAGCCGTGCAAATGAGCTGACCAGTTGTTTGTTGATGATGCTGAGCGGTGCTAGCAGTGGTAGTGGTGCCAAAGGTGCCTATAGCGCTGCTGGACTTAGTGCCATCGACAACAGTGCTGAATCGCCAGGTCAGCACGCTTACCAGTTGCTTATGGAAATTGCTGCCCTGCCATATGCCCCATCCGACGCAAGGTTGGTACCAGCATGTAACAGGACGGCATTCTCTATCCCAAGCAAGGGAGGACGCCGTGAATGCAGCAAGCACTGTAGAGGCAGCACAGAGGCGCACTATTGTGCATTTAGCTCTTGATGCCAAACAGCGACTTTACCTGATAGAGCATAAGCGAGATAGTGTCTCGCGCCAGGTCGCGCGCTCGCCTGTCTGACACTTGCCAGTTAGGGCTCTCCACTGCGGGAGAGGGAAAGACCGTCAGCCCGGCATCGCGAGCGATAAGTGTTGCCCGTTTAATGTGGTAGGGTTCGGTAACGAGGATAGCCGTGTGCCAGCTATGCGCGCTCATGATAGCACGACTGTTTTCGATATTTTGAATGGTGTCAAGGGCTTTGTTCTCAGGGAAGATCGCCGAGAGAGGCACTCCGTCCGCTTGCAGCAGTTGCGCGAGCATATCCGCTTCGACGGGTTCTTCGCCGGATGAGCCTCCGGTTGGGATGATATGGCTTGCCAGACCCCGCCGGTAGAGGCCGGCAGCGTGGTCGGCGCGGGCTTTGATGCAGAGGTTATAGGGGTTGCATCCGAGCACGATAATCACATCGGCGTGTGCTGCCTCATCAAGCACATTCCCCGTGCTGACATAAGCCAGGTCGCCCCCACCCCACAGCACGAACAGTAGCACTCCCAGCAGCAACGCAGTCCGTATACGGGCGGCGGTTCCCATGCGCCTACGTTGCATGACTCCCGGTCTTCGACGCCTTATGCATCAACTGCATGGATTAGAGCCGGGTCCCTTCACAACCTGAACCTTTCTGCCGACCTGGGCCGGGCGACCGCTTTCAAGCGTCTGTAGAACCTGGCTGCCGGTGTCAGCTTGAACTGGAACCTGGGTAGCGACTGACCGGCTTCCATGCCGATCCTGTAGAGCAGGTAAGGGTTGGTCGAACCGAGCTGGTTTAGCCCCGCGACCATCGTGACAGCGCCCGCCAGCCCTGCTTGTTGTACCGCGCTCACGGCCTCTCTGCTGATCGCGTGCGGCTTGCCGTTGGGGTAGCAAAATATAGGCAGCGGACGGCTGACATGCTCCTGTAAGTCTGCCCAGGAGCCGGAGACCTCGCTTTGCAGCCTCGCCGTTGTTTGCTGCGCGAGGATAGGGTGACTGCGGCTGTGCGGCCCAACCGCTACTCCCTCCGCCGATAGCGCCTCTATTTCGCTCCAGTCGAGCAGGTAAGGCCGTGGGCATGCGCTGTCCGCCGCGTCCTTGAAGGCACCAGGGCCACCGGAGCCACCCGAGGAAACCCTAACTGTGCAACTTTCTACCACCTGTTCTACTAGCCTGTGCGCCTGCACTTCCTCTCGGCGCTCTATAATCGTTACCAACTTTTCGTAGGCAGCCAACCTCTCGCCCTCGGAACTCAACGGCACAGGTCCAAAACCCGGCACGTCCACCTCTTTAATGTCTGTGTTCAGCAGAGCTCGATAAAGCCTGTCCCACCAGAATTGGGTCTGCGGCTTACCTGTGAAGAGGCTCGCCACGAAGAGCGTTACCGGCAGGCCGAGACGTCGCAGTACCGGCATTGCTGTATTGGCGAAGCAGCTGTAGCCATCATCGAAGGTGATAACCAATGCCCGCCTGGGGAGGGTGTAATCTTCGGTGAGCGCGCGCACCAGGTCGAAGGAGGAGATTACGTTGTATTTTGCGGCAACATATCGCATCTGCGCTTCAAAATCGGCGGGGTAAGCGTCGATCAGCGCCGGAGAGATGTCGCGACTCCCAGGTAGTGCGATCCTATGGTAGGCAAGGATCGTCATAGTCGAGCGCGGCATCAAGAGCCTCCCTGGCCATACCGGGCGGTGAAGATTGCTGTGCCGAGGTCTGTAAGCTGTACCTCGGACGAGACGCCTGAGCTTGCGGACACCGCAGCCTGCGGAGGAGAGCTGGAGCCTGGATCTCCGTTCGCCCGCTCCGGTGCCTTCAGATCTGACCGATCAGAAGCTTGGTCCCTACGGTGGCCTGATCCCAGCGCAGGCCCTATCTGGGGCCACAGGACCCTGCGTGCCGAACCGGATCCCCGCTCCTTGACTCCTGCTCCCTCGTGTGGATGCCACTCGAAGCGCGCTCTCTCGAAGCTCTGCACGAACAAGAGTTGCTCTCCATGTCCCCGCTGCGCAATTACAGGCGTCACTGGGTAGCCGAATACAGGCACGCCACCATTGCGTCCCCAGAAGCTGAAGAACGGCTGCGGAACGGCCACCGCTA
>JALYYZ010000443.1 GCA_030945985.1 Chloroflexota bacterium | reverse complement strand
GTAGAGGTTGTGCCTTTTGCTGAATACGTAAAGCACACGCTACCCAACGAATGGATCCCCTCCTGGGGTGCCGCTTCCTTAAAGGCGGGCGCCATGGCGGTGAAGAGTTACGCATGGTACTGGGTGAGCCGTGGTGGCAAGCAGAGCGCTCTAGGCGCCGATGTGAAGGACAACACAGAAGACCAGGTGTACGATCCGAACGTCAGCTACGCCAGCACGGATGCGGCGGTCGATGCGACGATGCCCTATGCTATAACTCGCAACGGGGCCCTCTTCCAGGCTCAGTATTGTGACGGCACATACAGCGCCAACCCTGCGGGCGACTGCCCCTGGTCGGGACCTTACATGACGCAATGGGGCAGCTCATACTACGCCGATCAAGGCAAGCCCTGGGGGTGGATACTACAGTTCTACTATCGAGGCGCTGTTATTACTCCGAACCCTCCTGGTGGCGGCTATAGCGGTGGCGAGCCGCCGGTCTCGTCTCCGCCGTCCCCCACGCATGTGTCAGCGGCTCCACCGGCCTCTACACCTGCGGTGGCCCCGCCGCCGTCTACACCCGGCACTTATACTATCGGCCAGGGTAGCGCAGCGCCCAATCTATACACACAGGCATATGCGCGCGGAGGGGGCCAGCAGACGTTAGGCAAGCCCCTGGGAGCCGTGCATTGGTGGCTTACCTATGTCAGTGAGAACAACGTGCAGGCACAACTGCTCGCGGGGCCGCAAGGCGGCGGGAATACATGGCTGGTGCATGACGTCCTGAAAGGCAATCTGCTGAGCTTCTCGAATGCTTATCTGATGACGGGTGATATAGCGACGGCATATGCGCTGCACGATCCTGCCGGGCCGGAATGGGTCGGCGCGCCTACATCGGACCCTTTCACTACGGGGTCTGACTTCGGAGGCCTGAAGGCACAGGCATTTACCAAAGGGTTGCTGCTTTACAACGGCCACGACGTGCAGTTCACCCCGTGGCCGGCACAATATAGCGGTTGGAAGGCCGAGTATTTCATGGGCCATAACGAGCCTTCAGCTCAGGGAAGCGGTCCCAGCTTCGATATGCAAGCACAACCATCTCTTGTGCGAGATGTACACCTCCCCGTGATGAACTGGAGCGCCGACTCGCACACTGCGGAGACGCTGGGTGTCGGCAGCAAGGACTGGTCAGCGCAATTCACAAAGAGCGTCAGCGTGGATGGAGGCACATACGACTTTAGCGTAGCCTCCGATGGGGCGCTGCGCCTTTGGATCGACGGGATGCTGGCCGTGAATGCCTGGACCTCTACAACATACATGGGGCAGCACTACAGCGCGGATCTCTCGCCGGGCGCGCACACTGTACGCTTGCAATATTTCAGCCAGGGAGGCTCAGCCAGGCTTGACTACGCGATGACGGAGCAAGGCAAAGTTAATACGCCTGTTCCTCCTGCTCCCCCGGCGCCTCCTGCGGCAACCGCCGTTCCACAGCCGGTGCAACCTGCCGGCGGCGCGGCTTCTCTACGGGCCAGAGTAATCTGGCTTGGGCGGGGCGCCGCACCGTCCGATGCGTGGATGCTGCCGCTGACGCTGCAACTCTCGATGCCCGGCAACCCGGCACCTGTGCTCACAATGGTGGCGACTACCGACAAGAATGGCGTGGCCCTCTATAACAGGCTGCCGGCAGGAGTGTACGATGTGCATGTGAAAGGGCCTCACTCTTTGCAGTCGGCGAGGGCGCGCATCGGCCTGTCGGACTCTTCAACCGCAGAGGTAGATATGAAGGTGCAGGTCGAGGGCGATGTTGACGGCGACAACTGTGTAACGGTGAACGACCTGGCGGCAGTACAGGCAATGCTCGGAACGGCACATGATACGCCGGGCTGGGACGCGACGGCAGACCTGAACGGCGACGGGCGCGTTACAATGAGCGATATTAGCCTGCTTCGGTCGGGCTTTGACAGGTGCGGCGATATCTCCGCAGACGACAACTTCAAGGCGTTGAGCACGGACGGCGCTCCCTTGCTTTCTCAGGTGTTGGCCCCCTGGCTCGATAACGCTTCGCTGAACCACAACCTGGGCATGAGCCTTCAGCCCTCTGTGGCAGTTGCTAAAGTAGGAAGTCTGGTGGATGTGCAGGTCGTGGCCGAAACCGGCACACAGCAGGTCGACGGCGCGGCGTTCGTCCTGCATTTCGACCCGCGCCGCCTACTGGCTGTTGATGCCGCCGGTAACCCGACGAAAGTGGTGGAGCCTGGTTTATCACTGCCCGAGGTACTGGGGGCGTGGACCGACCTCACAGGCGGCGCGATAGGCTACTCGGCAGGTTTGGTACAGGGCGACGCGCCCGCAGGCAGGGTGGTGCTGGCAAGGCTGCACTTCCGCGTCGTGTCAGGCGACGGCGGCGCTACGGCGCTTACATTGGCGCCTGTGGCGACCGGGCAGACCCAGATCACGTATGGCGGGACCAACCTCCTCGCGAGCACAACTGACCTCTCGCTCAAGGTAGCCCCATAAGGTAAGCTCTACGCTAATGAGATAAAAGAGACGAAGTCCAAACCCTTCGGGTTTGGACTTCGTCTCTTTTATTCCTTTGATCTGTGCGCTCGCTTCATCGATGGGGTCCTTGCGAGAGCACGCTACCGGGCAGCAGCCTTACTGTAGCGCCAGTCGAAGTAGTGGCGGCCTACGTTGCCCATCTCTACTTGAGTTGCTGGTGGGTTGTCGGCGACGTAAGTGAGTACGCGGCGTTGGAACGCCTGCACCAGCACCCATTTGTCAGTGGCGCCGATCTTCACGTTTGTCCAGTATGGCTCTGTTATAGGGTAGCCGAGGTCGCCGATCCAGTTCAGGAGAGGTCCGTCACTGAAGCTGTCGAGTCTGCTGTTGTATAGAGGGCCGCGTGAGTTCATAAAGGTCCAGAAGACGTCTGGGATATTATGCCCAAGTGTCGGCTCGTAGCGCTGGAGTTTCACCTGGCCTCCCCTGGCAGGGTCGTCACGGACGTCTCCCGAGCGGTCGAGTGTGGCGGTGACGGTCTGGCCGGTGCGGTCTGTTGCTCGCTTGTCATTGTTCAGGGAGGCCACGGAAACCAGTGACGCGTACGTGAGAGCTGAGGGGCTGTTCACATCACCTGCGACGGGCTGCTGTGAGGGAGTGCGAGTAGGCTCAAACTGGGCGTCACCGATCTGGATACGTCCGCTTATTAGCTCCACCACGAGCAGGCCATTTGTCACGTAACTCGGGCTCGTCTGCACTGTCGGATCGCCGGAAGGCTTGTTGATCTCCATGCGCGCCTTGTCGAAGTACTGCACCTCACGCGTTCCAGTAACACCTTGCGCATAGCTCTCGCGGGCTGCTGCAAAGCTGACAGGTCCCCACAGCCAGGCGCGAGATGCTTTGCCGACGAGCACGGGTCTGTCGGCACTTTCCCAGCGGCGAAGGAACGCTTCGTTGTCGAAGCCGGTAAGAGGCTGTGGCGAGGGCACGGCCACAGGCGGGAGGCGGGTGTCCACAGAGACCGTAGATGCTGCCTGGGGGCTCGCGCCGTGGGCCGAGAAGGTAGAGAAGTAGATATCCTGGTCGCCGTTGCGCGTATCCACCCAGGCGGCATAGACACGGCTGCCGTCCGCAGATGTGTCGACCGCTATGTAGTCGCCCAGGAGGCTCCCCTCGAAGCCGACATCAGGATCGCTAGACACGGCGGTCAGCGGCATATTCGCGCTGTACGTGGCACCGCCGTCGGTAGAGCGCGAGTAGTAAGGGCGATAGCGCTTGTTGGCGGGGTCGTCTCGACGATCAAGCCAGACCGTGTGAAGCGTGCCGTCGCTGCCGGCAGTTGAGTAAGGGAAGAAGTGGTCTCGGTTGGGGCTGGGGTCGTCGTTCACACGCTTCTGCGCGCTCCAGGTCTGACCGCCGTCGGTGGAATGTACCTGCTGGATATTACTGATGCCGGAAGCGGCGTCGTTCCAGGTCGCGTAAACCTCGCCCGATTTGGGATCAACCATGAGAACCGGCAAGACGAAGAGGCGGAAATGGCTGTTGGGCAGCGGGCTGTTGGGGCGCACCACCGTCGCCACCTTGCGAGGAGATCCGAAAGTTTGACCGCCATCGGTGGAACGCGCTATCCATAGCGAGTCTCTGCCGGTCTGCGCGGGCGGGGCGGGAACGGGGGCCTCTGCACCCTGTTCAGCGGAGTCGGCGTCAACAGCTCCACTGCCGCTGTAGTAGAGGACGTAGACCTCGCCGTTGGGGCCGATTGCCGGAAAGGAACCCTGCGTGTCGCCTTGCTGCTGCGAGCTGACCAACTTGCGAGCTGAGAAGGTCTTGCCGCCATCTGTCGATCTAGAGATGAATATATCCCCTCTCTCTGTTCTGGGGTTGACTGTCGTGAAGAGGGTCCATGTTACGTATATATTACCGTGTGTGGCAGGATTGGAGCCGCGATCGATCGTGAGCCACTCTTTATCGTTGAACAGGGTTTTTGAGTCAGCCGAGACGAGCGTTGGCTTGCTCCACGTCTGCCCCACATCGGTCGACCTTGCCACCACAATGCCGCCCACCGAGAGGTCATTCTGGTTGTAGGCGATCACCGACATGTAGGCAGTGCCCTGCGCGTCGAACGCTAAAACGGGGTCGCTCTGGTTGGGAAGCTCTGAGGCTTGCAGGTCGAGATGGCTGTCGGCCCACGTTTTGCCGCCGTCGGTGGAATGATAGTCCCACACCTGCTTGGGGCCGGTGCGCCAATCTTTGGCTGCGGCAATGATGTTGTTGGGGTTCGTCGGATCGACGGCCAGGGTAGGCTCTTGCTGGTCGTTGGTCGATACGGCGTTTGCGCGCACATCGGCCACGTCCTGCGGTAAGGGTGCCTGATGACCGGCTGAGGGAACCACTGCGGTATGTACCGAAGCATTGCTCAGGGAGCTCCCCGCTGCAAGCCCTGCACTCAGTAGAATGGCCGCAAAGAGCAGTCGCAGTGGAGTGTTGTGGTGGCCTGTGTATAGATTGTTTTTCATTTACTTCTTTCTGCTGACTAGACCCGTTAAGGTCAATACTCGATCCACCAGGCAGGGTCGTCAGAACCCTCCCGGTCAAACTCCAGGCTTCTCAAGAGCTTCTTCGAAACGGATGCCTTCCTGACGCTGCATGGCTTCCAACAGACGTCGCTTCATGGCTTCACTATTGAGCAGGTAGGCTGTTTCACGTTCGGACAGTATCTCACGCCACAGTTCGATCGGCACGATGACGCCCTGCATATGGCCTTGTTCATCTGAGATATATTGTACTTCCGCCTCAAGCTCGATCATTGCGATAGCTCCTAAAGAGGGAGAATGTTGGATACGCCGGCGTGCCTCGATTCCACAGGCATCAGGACAGGCATACTCACCCTCTTCTAATAGGAATTATAGCTTAGTGGGTACCCCAAGTGCAAAATCGCAGCCTCGCTTCATTTCCGGGAAATGGGGCGTCGAAATGTGGCAAAGCTTGACACCCCTCCGGGCCACTCTTATAATCAGACTGCAACCGCTCCATGCCCGGAGCGTTACATTGGTAGCAACACCCGTGGGGAAAGTATCGTTTGTTAACACGCGCCCGCCAATCGGTCCACTATAGAGACTTGCTGTACAACCTTGTTGTACGCGATTTAAAGGTACGATATAAGCACTCCTTCCTGGGATTCTTCTGGTCACTCTTGAACCCTCTGTTGTTGATGGGCGTTTTCACCTTCGTTTTCACCAAGCTGCTGCCGGGCAACGCACGCCCGATGTATCACATCTTCTTCCTGAGCGGTCTACTGCCCTGGAACTGGTGCGCCACGGCGGTCACAGGCACGCTGGGCAGCATCGTAAACAACGGCCACCTGATCAAGAAGGTATATTTCCCGCGTGAGATGCTGCCCCTTTCGCTCGTGCTCTCGACGGCGATAAACTTTCTCCTCTCCCTACCGGCCGTTTTAGTCTTCATGCTGCTCTTCAGGCCACCGGAGATAGGCCCTGCATTTGGGGATAGTTGCACGAATGTATGTATCAACCCGCACCTGCTGTGGCTTCCGCTGCTGATCCTTACCCAGGTGGTATTTCTCACCGGGCTCGGCTTTTTCCTCTCGGCGCTGAACGTCTTTTTCAGAGACACCACTGTGTTGGTTGAGGTGGGGCTGACCGCTTGGTTCTTTCTGACCCCGATCATCTACGACGCCAAGCTCGTAGCCGGCGCGTTCCTCAATGTCATGTACTATGTGAATCCCATGGCCTCTATAATAGCAAACTTCAGAGACATCTTCTATTATAACGACAGTTCAAGTCCCGATCCTGCCTTTATGTTCCGCACGCTGATTACATCCTCTATCCTGATGTTACTCGGCTACCTTTTCTTCATGCGCACCAGCCGCAGCTTTGGGGAGGAAGTCTGATGTCCCGCACTGTCGAGCGCCGGCCCGAAACAAAGCTGCCCGCTCCCGGCTCTCCTGAGAGA
>JALYYZ010000422.1 GCA_030945985.1 Chloroflexota bacterium | reverse complement strand
ATAGAGGTACTGGCGCGGACGTCCGTTGCGGCGCTCGCGGTAGATAGCAGCGGACAGGTCGTTGGCGTTGAAAGCGACATGGGAGCTTTCACTGGAGGCGCTGTTGTCCTGGCGACGGGTGGGTACGCCGGCCTATGGGCGCGTACCACTAACCCTGCGGCCAATCGAGGCAAGGGCCTTGAGATGGCCTGGCGCGCAGGCGCCACGCTCGCGGACCTGGAGTTGATCCAGTTCCATCCGACCGCGCTCGACCTGCCACACGCGCCGGCTTACCTGCTCAGCGAAGCGTTACGCGGCGAAGGTGCCCGCCTGGTGAATATCGCCGGCGAAGAGGTGGTCGACCCACTCCTGTCCAGGGATGTGGTAGCGCGCGCTATCTACAACTGTCGCCGGGATCACGGTCCTGTTTACCTGTCGCTGCGACACCTCGACCCCGCCTACGTCCACTCCTCGTTCCCGGCCATAGAGGCACGCTTGCGCCGGTGGGGTCTGGAGCTGACGCTTGACCTCTTACCTGTCTCCCCGGCTGCCCATTACTGCATGGGCGGCGTGCGTACAGATACTGACGGGCGCACAGATCTGCCGGGCCTCTATGCAGCAGGTGAGGTGGCTTGTACGGGAGTACAGGGAGCCAATCGCCTGGCATCGAACTCTCTACTCGAATGCCTGGTCTTCGGTAGGAGCGCTGCTCTTGCCGCCCTCTCGGACAATAACGGCCATAGGATTGGACTCCCTGTAAGTACGCACTGGAAGTGTGCCTCGCTAGAGGTGGAAGGCGGGTCTTCCGTGACCTATAGTGACCCTCAGCACGGCACCCGGCATGACGCTCACCAAAGCCCGGCTATATTGGGAAGAAGATTGCAGTGCGATCTTGGAGTGGAGCGCAACGGCCGTGACCTCAAGAGGCTTGTGAATGAATTGCCGCTGCCGACCGACAGAGACTACAGCGACGATGGACAGGGCAATGGGCGGCAAATACTGCAATCTTCGCTGGTCGCAGCCCTTGCTGCTCGCTCTGCGCTCATACGCACCGAAAGCCGGGGTGCTCATTATCGTTCAGATTACCCCGATACCTCGGCACGATGGCGCGGGCGTATTCTCTGGCAGCGCCGCAGGGGCGTGGGCTTTGAGGAGGTAATGTAATGAAAGATCGGGTATCGAACATTCTGCCAGGATCCCTTTTAGCGACGGACTCGCCTGGCTACAACGCGCAGGTGCAAAGTCTTATTCGCCTCGCGCTGGCCGAAGATATAGGTCGAGGAGATATTACCACTGAAGCCACCGTGCCTACAGAGGCGCAGGGGCGGGCAACAATCAGGCAGAAAGCACCGGGCGTAGTATGCGGACTACCCATTGTCGCTGCGGTCTTCGCGATGCTGGACACTCGTGTAAGCGTTGTGCCCGCCGTTGAGGAGGGTCATGAGCTTACCGGGGCGGCAAGCATGGTTGTGGCCTATATTGACGGTCCTGCCCGCGCCATCCTCACGGGCGAGCGTACGGCCTTGAACTTCTTACAGAGACTATCGGGCGTCGCTACCATGAGCCGCAGAGCCGCCCAGGCGGTAGAGGGAACCGGCGCGACCGTTCTCGATACCCGCAAGACTACGCCTGGTCATCGGGTGCTGGAAAAGTACGCGGTACGAGTAGGCGGGTGCCACAACCACCGCGCGGGCCTGGACGATGCAGTGCTCCTGAAGGAGAACCATATAAAGGCGGCAGGCGGCATCGGCGTGGCTGTAGCCGCCGCTCGCACGCGCATCGGCCCCGCCCAGATAGTTGAAGTAGAGGTAACCAACCCTGCGGAGTTGGACGAAGCCCTGGCAGCAGGAGCGGAGCTAGTGCTGTTGGATAACCATACTATCGAGCAGTTACGCGCGGCCGTGGCACAAACTGCTGGGCGTGCCAGGCTCGAAGCCAGTGGCGGCATAACAGTGAGCAATCTCAATGAGGTAGCGCTCACCGGCGTAAACTACATTTCTCTCGGCGCGTTGACCCACTCCGCACCCGCGCTCGATTTCTCCCTGGAGGTAACATAATGACAACTCTTACTGTGGCTACTGCTGAAGAAGCACACGAGGTGCGGCCACAAACCGCACAGCCAGGCTCACGCAAGCAACTTCACCCGGCTCTCGTTCGCTTTATGCCCAAAGACCCGGCGCGTATAGCCGAGCTGCAAAGAGAGGTGCGCGATCTTGCCGCAGAGCGGCACGCGGTAATTCTCGCGCATAATTACCAGGTGCCCGAGGTGCAGGACGTGGCAGATTTCGTCGGCGACTCGCTCGGACTGGCGATAGAAGCGCGCAGCACGGCAGCCCCCGTGATAGTGGTTTGTGGGGTTTATTTCATGGCCGAGACCGCAAAAATCATCAACCCCGAGCGCACCGTGCTCATACCCGACGAAACAGCGGGCTGTTCCCTGGCCGACTCCATCACGGTAGAGCAGTTGCGAGAGTGGAAGGCGCAACACCCTGGGTCTGTAGTGGTCAGCTATGTAAATACGACGGCCGCTATCAAGGCCGAGTCGGATTACTGCGTTACGAGCGGCAACGCCCAGGCTGTCATCCGCGCCATCCCCGAGGACAGGACCATCCTCTTTCTGCCGGACATGTTTCTCGGCACCTGGCTCAAGCGGTCGCTGGGGCGGGAGAATATGGAGATATGGATGGGGGAATGCCACGTACACGCCGGCATTCGCACTCAGGAGATGCTCGATACCCTGGAGGAGTACCCGGAGGCCGACCTGCTGATACACCCGGAGTGCGGTTGCACCTCGCGCTTCGTGTGGGCTGCGGAGCGTGGGGCGCTTCCGGCAGACCGCACCCATGTCCTCTCCACCGAAGGGATGGTGCGCCACGCTGCCTCTTCATCACTCACTACCCACGTAATAGCCACCGAGACCGGTTTGTTGCACCGCCTGCAACGCGAGAATCCCGGCAAGAGCTTCGTGCCTGCCGATGCTGGAGCGGTGTGCCGCTACATGAAACAGATAACATTGGAGAAGCTACGCGACTGCCTGCGCGACATGCGGCCCCAGGTCGAGGTGGACCCTGAAGTAGCAGATGGGGCAAGGCTCGCCATCGAGCGCATGCTGGCGATAAAGTAAAACAACATTCCTGGACAATTTTTGCTCTCACTGCCTCTGGTTATGACTGAATATCAGTCATGTCTATTGACA
>JALYYZ010000409.1 GCA_030945985.1 Chloroflexota bacterium | reverse complement strand
GGCAAGGGAACTGCTTCAGCTATACGCCGCCCGCGAGACCGATCCCGGCCACGCCTACCCACCCGACACCCCCTGGCAGATGGAGCTTGAGGAGAGCTTCCCGTACATCGAGACGACCGACCAGCTCAGAGCCATCGCCGAAGTGAAAGAGGACATGGAAGAGCCGCGCCCGATGGACCGCCTTATCTGCGGCGATGTGGGCTATGGCGAGACGGAAGTAGCCTTGCGGGGCGCTTTCAAGGCTGTTATGGACGGCCGCCAGGTTGCGGTGCTTGTGCCGACCACGGTGCTAGCCCAACAGCACTACAATACATTCTCCGAGCGCCTGGCCGCCTTCCCTGTAACGGTGTCGATGCTCTCACGCTTCCGTTCCAAGAAAGAGCAAGTATCGATAGTCAAAGACCTAGTTGAAGGCAAGATAGATATAATGGTCGGCACACACATGCTCCTCTCCAAGAGCGTGCAGTTCAAGAACCTGGGTCTGGTTATCGTGGACGAAGAGCAGCGCTTCGGCGTCAAGCACAAAGAGAGGCTCAAGCAACTGCGTGCCGAGGTAGATGTGCTGACCCTCTCGGCCACACCCATACCACGCACCCTTTACATGGCGGTATCGGGCGTGCGCGACCTTTCTCTGATCGAGACCCCGCCCGAAGCGCGGCTGCCGATCAAGACATATGTAACAGCCTTCCGCCCTCAACTCGTACGCGAGGTCATCCTGCGCGAGCTGGAGCGCGGCGGGCAGGTCTTCTTCGTACATAACAGGGTGGAGACGATAGACAAGCTTCACTTTGAATTGAAGACGCTTGTGCCGGAGGCGCGTTTTATTGTGGGGCATGGGCAGATGCACGAAGACCAACTGGAGAAGGTCATGTCGGCCTTCGTGGCTCACGAGGCAGACGTGCTGCTCTGCACCACAATTATCGAGTCCGGATTGGATATACCCAACGCCAATACTCTTGTCGTCGACCACGCGGATAAGCTAGGTCTTGCACAGCTATACCAGCTAAGAGGCCGCGTGGGCCGGGGTGCAAACCGCGCCTATGCCTATTTCCTCTACCACACGGGCCGCAAGGTCACGGAAACGGCACGCGAGCGTCTTTCCACCATAGAGCAGGCTACAGAACTAGGCGCGGGCTTCCGCATCGCCCTGAAAGACCTTGAGATCAGAGGCGCGGGTAACCTGCTTGGCCCAGAGCAGAGCGGCAACGTGGCCTCTGTGGGGCTTGACCTCTACACGCGCCTGCTCGCCGCCGCAGTGGACCGTGTGCGTGCCGAGAATAGGGCTCGCAGACCTACTGCCAACGGTGCTGCTGTGCCCGAGGGAGAAGAACCCGTTCTCACCCCCAGGCCTTCCGCCTCGCAGATCGAAGAGGAGCCGCCCACCGTCTCGCTGGATCTGCCAATCACAGCCTACCTGCCGGAGGAGTATGTACCTGACGCGGCTGTGCGCCTGCGCGTATACCAGCGGATGGCCGCCAGTATGACCCCCGCTCAGGTGCGCGACCTCACCAGCGAGCTTGAGGACCGCTTCGGCGCTCTGCCCGAACCTGCCGCCAATCTTGTAGAGGTGGTACGCTTGAAAGGGCTGGCAATAGGCGCCGGCGTCGAGAGTATACGAGCATTGGCAGAGGAGTTCCTCATCGTCGTGCCTGAACATCGCCCTATCCTCGAAGGTCTGAGATTGAAGTTGCAGCGCAAGCACCGCGACACCCTGAAGGTCACTCCTCACCAGGTGCGCATCAGCAGGGCGCGAGTAGGCGACAGATGGAAAGATGTCCTTTCGGCTGTGCTTGAAGAGATGGGCGAGGGGTAGTATGTACAAGAGGTTGGGGATCAGAAGCTGGTGTATAATCTCATCATGCATGTAGAAAGGAGGTGTTCGCATGAGCAGAAAGGTATTAGGACAATACATTGTGGCCGACTCAGAGATCTGCCACGGCAAGCCTACTTTTGCAGGCACGCGCATCATGGTGGCGGATGTGTTAGAGCAGGTCGCATCGGGTAGAGAATGGGAAAGCATCAGCGCGGCATGGGGTGGTAAAGTCACAAGAGAAGCTATTGCCGAAGCAGTGGAGCTGGCAAGACAGGCTTTTCTTGAGCATAGACAGAATTACACCGATGAGCCAATACCTGTGTGAACATACTTGATGAGAATATATCGGAGGAACAGGGTGGCCTCCTGAAAGAGCGTGGTGTAGCAGTTCAACACATTGGCTATGATCTGGGACGAGCAGGTATGCAAGATGAGGAGATTATTCCCCTTTTGCACCATTTGCGTCAGCCAACGTTTTTCAGCCGTGACATTGATTTCTATAAACGCACCTTGCTTCACGCTCACTATTGTCTGGTGTACATGACTATTGGGCCGGACGATGTTGCCAACTTTGTTCGTTTATCCCTTCGTTATTCCACCTTTGACACAGCAGCTAAACGTATGGGTGCGGTCGTGCGTGTCTCCCATACCGGAATTACTCTGTGGAAGATGTACGGAGACAAAGAAATACATCTGGACTGGTCAGCTCGCAGGTGAACAACCTCATAATAGATCGTGTCCTTCATGGCAATAGCCTGGAGATATTAGCCACCCTCCCTGAAAGCAGCGTCGATCTGATCTTTGCTGACCCTCCGTACAACCTCCAGCTGCAAAACGAGCTGCGGCGGCCCAACAGCACACTGGTCGATGCCGTGAACGACGACTGGGACAGGTTCAGCGATTTCGCGGCATACGATAGCTTTACAGAGCAGTGGCTTACCGCCTGCCGGCGTGTGCTCAAAGAGACCGGCACTATCTGGGTCATCGGCAGCTATCACAACATCTACCGAGTAGGCAAGATAATGATGGACCTGGGATTCTGGATCATCAACGATGTGCTGTGGCTAAAGACGAATCCTATGCCCAATTTTCGAGGGGTGCGCTTCACAAACGCCCATGAGACCCTCATCTGGGCCAAGAAGTCGAAAGAGCAGAAGAGCTATACGTTTAACTACGAAGCGATGAAGAACCTCAACGACGACAAGCAGATGCGCTCCGACTGGGAGTTGCCACTCTGCACGGGCGCTGAGCGGGTGCGTGTAAACGGCGAAAAGGCGCACGCAACGCAAAAGCCCGAGGCGCTCTTGTACCGGGTCATCCTGGCAAGCTCGAACCCCGGCGACCTGGTTCTTGACCCTTTCTTTGGAACAGGCACGACCGGCGCGGTCGCCAAACGGCTGCACCGCCACTGGATAGGTATCGAGCAAGACCTCAAGTATGTGCGTATAGCCGAGGAACGAATAGCAGCCGTAGTCCCACAGCAGGGGGATGCTCTCTTCACGTCCAGGAGCAAACGCAGGGAGCAACGGATCCCCTTCGGCAACTTGCTCGAAGCGGGACTCTTACGCGCCGGTGACACTCTCTACCTCGACAAAGACAAAGCCCATGCACAGGTGGCCGCCGATGGCACCCTGCTGAGCGACCAATCGCGAGGCTCAATACACAAGCTGGGAGCGACCCTCTTAGGGCTGCCGACCCTAAACGGCTGGGAGCACTGGTACTACAGAGACGCCCAGACCGGCGATCTGCTGCTTATAGACAAACTGCGCGACAAGTTGAGGCACGGGGTGAGTGAAACGGAGGGATAAGCTACTCCCCCACCTCTCCCTTACGGGCAGAGAAAAGCGCTCGATTGGCGTGCAGGTGGACACAAGCGACCTCAAAGCCTATTTCGTGCAGCCAGTGCAGGTGCTGCTCGAGGGTAGCCGGCAAATCACCTCGTGTACTCACTACAGTGGTGTGCTCATCGAAGGTATTACCCTCACGAGTGCGCGCCCCATACTCGCTGTCGAGCCTCTTCCACAGGCTCATGTAAACGGAGAATAGCTCCGGCTTATCGAGGGCAATTCGGTCGAGCAACAAAAAGAGTCCACCAGGTTTCAAGGCGCGGTATATATTGCGAAAGGCAGCCACCTTATATCTGTCTGCAACGTTGTGTATCGTCTGCACGCTGATGCACACGCCATACTCTCCGGTTGGAAGCTGCCACTCCTCCACTTGCATGAGGTCCTGCACGACTACTCTATAATGTTCTTTGTACGCAGCTAATCTCTCGTGGGCCAGTTGCAGCATGGCTTCGGACACATCGAGACCAACCACCTCCGCGTCGGGTATGCGCCTGAATAGCTGCTCTTCTACCAGCCCTGAGCCCATACCTACGTCGAGGATAAGATCGCCTGCCTTATATTCATCGGTTACAATGGAGAGTATTATGTCTAGCTGCTCCACCCTGGTCGGGTTGTAGGTTGTTGTGTCCTCACTCCACTCTCTGGCCGTTTGCGGGTCGCGGAAATCTTCCATATTCTCCTCTTTTATTGAAAAAGGCTGCCACCCACTTCGCCCTTGAAAGCACGAAAGGCATCAAGGATGCGCGCCGCATGGCCCCTGTGCAAGGGTAGCCTCAAGGCAGCCTCCTCTGTGAAGTAGCCAAAAGCGGTCGTCTCATTTGTCAGGGTAAGCTCCCCACTCTGCATTTCGCAGAGGAAAACCAAGTGATATAAGTGTCCGGCGTCGGGCGAGCCTACAAGTCGCGAATCATACACGCCGACAAGAGCCACAGGCCGCACGCGTAGCCCTGTTTCTTCCCAGGCTTCTCGCACCGCAACATGCGATGGCGACTCACCAACATCAGCCGCCCCACCCGGCATAGCCCACATGCCGTTGTCGCCCCGCTGTATCAACAGGATAGCACCTGTTTCATTGAAGATAGCGGCGTCAGCCCCCACGAAAGGTGTGCGTATCCCGAGGTCTCCTCTGAATATGCGCTCAATCTCGACCTCACCTCGAGTATCGGCCAGACTCAATAGGCGGGCGGCAAGCTGCATAGCCTTCTCATAGCGCGCCGTGTCGTACTCATTTGCCGCCCAGAGGAGACCGTTAGTGGCAATCGCCCTGAGTTCGTCGGCGATCTCGACGACAGCTCTGCCTGTATCGACATGGATACCTGGCTGCGTATCTTTGCTTTCCATTGCGATTGCTCACCTCCTACCGTTGGGATACAATAGAGCCATACCGGGGCCACGCCTAGTGCAGCTTCATGGACCTTTTAGCTTTTGAAAGAGAGACAACAAATCAAAACACCCTGTGTTTTGATTTGTTGTATGGGAAAGAAGCACTCCTACCCAAAAGATCGTTTGAAGAGTCACGTATGCAACCCACAGGAGATATTATAGATGCCATTGATTATCGTAGCCACCACAAACCCCGGCAAACTGCATGAATATACCGACCTCTTCTCAGTTGTGCCTGATGCGCGGGTAATCTCTCCTGCCGACCTGGAGATCTGGGTCGAAGTAGCCGAGACAGGCAATACGCTCGCCGAGAACGCCCTGCTAAAGGCCCACGCCATACGCGATGAATTGCATGCCAGACCGGAAGCCGGGCACGCCTGGATCCTGGGCGACGACAGCGGCCTGGAGGTAGACGCGCTCGGTGGCGAGCCGGGGATCAACAGCAACAGGTGGGCGGGGCCGGGTACAACTGCCGCTGACCGCAATCGCCTCCTGCTGGAGCGTATGGCGAGCGTGCCCGACGAGGAGCGTACCGCCCGCTTCAGGTGCGTAATTGCCCTTATCTCGCCTGCCGGTGTAGAACACATCCTCGACGGTGCGGTGGAGGGGAGCATAGCCTATGAGCCACAAGGCACGGTAGGCTTCGGCTACGATCCTATTTTCACCCTGGATAACGGCAAGCGCATGTCTGAGCTTACCCTTGACGAGAAGAACATCATCAGCCACCGAGGCGTAGCCGGGTTGAAGGCAGCGGCCATCGTGGCAGGCAGCCACTAGCATGAGAGAAGCCTACGACGCCATAGCCCCGGAGTACGCCCGCCATAACGCCGACATGCGAGAGGTGCTGAAGGGCTGGGGTGAGCGCTTCCTGGCCATTGTGGGAACAGAGAGC
>JALYYZ010000399.1 GCA_030945985.1 Chloroflexota bacterium | reverse complement strand
GCAGAGAAAGAGGCGGCTCAGTAGAACGAAGCGTGAACATGCGCATTACTGGGCAATTGCATGAGGAAGTGGGAGAAGGATGACAGGCAGTCGCAGGCTCTTAACGATAAACGGCATGGTCTTTCTGGCCGTGGGCTTCATGGGCGCGGTGATCGGCCCTGCGCTGCCTGAATTGGCTCGAAACACGTCCAGCACGCTTGGAGAGGCAGGCGCCATTTTCACCGCCCTCTTCGCGGGCTCTCTACCAACCCAGATTGCAGGCGGGCAGTTGATCGAGAGGTTCGGACATAAGAGGGTGGCAGTCATCGGCATGCTGGTTATGGCTGCGGGTTTAGTAGGGGTCAGCCTGAGCCACTCGCTGCCGGTGGCACTCCTCTTCATGGCACTTGCGGGCCTGGGCGATGGCGCTGTTATAATTAGCGTAAATGTGCTCATAGCCGTGGCGTTCAGCAGCCGCAGCGTAAGCGCGCTCAATTTGCTGAACGTTTTTTACGGCGTGGGCGCGATAAGCGGCCCCCTCCTTGTGGGTCTCTTCCTGGGCAGCATAGGTGCGGCACTGCCGGCGCTCTGGGTTGTGGCCTTATTTCTGTCTGCTCTCGTGCCGATGGTGGCCGGCCTCAAGCTTCCATATGGCGCTCGTGAACCGGTAACGGCTGGAGCAGATAGGCTCCATGTAGGCTCAATATACAGGTCACCTCTCTTGTGGATCCTCTCCGCGTCGATGCTGGTCTATGTGGGGCTTGAGATAGGGACCGGCGGGTGGATTACCACATACATGGTGCGCACTTCTGGAATACATGCGGACCTTGCGGCTCTTGTAGCTTCGAGCTTCTGGTTGGCATTGACCACAGGCAGGCTCGTGGCGGCCTATTTCGGACGCAAGTCAGATGCGCGCACAGTGCTCCTCGTAGCGGTCACAGGCGCAGCAGCCAGTGGATCGCTGCTGGCGCTAGTTACAGGCAACACCCTGCTGACGCTGCTCGCGGTGCCGCTGCTGGGCTTCTCGCTGGCCCCTGTCTACCCGACGCTGCTGGCTATTACCACGGGTACATTTTCAGCAGTCTCAGGCGACGAGAGTAAAGCCGCCAGCGTGGTCATATCTTGCGGCAGCGCCGGCGGCATGCTCTTACCCTGGGTGCAAGGCCTGATACTTGAAGGCGTCGGCACAGGCGCGGCAGCCTTTTTCGCGGCGGGTCTGGCGCTCACCCTGCTGACGCTGTACGGTGCGTACAGGCTGCTGGAGCGCGGGGCCAACCAGGCAGCGGCAGCGGCCCTCGGAGGAGAAGTCACCGGCTAGGCTCGCCGTATAGCCACAACGCTATCTTCAAGCATCTCGAACCAACTTTTCTGCCTTGAGATGCTCCTACATGGTCCAGTAGCCTCAATAGTTGCAGTTTTGGAACCGGAACGAATTTAGATACATTCGCCCTGTAAAGATTGTGAATTGTTCTTTGTATCGGGCTGGCCTCGGGTGTATAGTGTCGTTACGGAACGTAGACCAAGTTATTGTAAGCTTACGGGATATGTCGTATGAACGGACGCAATGGGGCACTATTTACAGTCAGATCTGAGAAGACGCCAAGCCAGGACACTCAGCAAGAGACGGCACTCTATAGGCCGCTGTTGCTCAATGCGCATGGGCTACGCAAACGCTTTGGCGCGGTGGTGGCCCTGGATGGCATCGATTTCAGCATCCCTAGGCACTCGGTGGTCAGTCTGATCGGACCTAACGGCTCGGGCAAAACAGTCCTGTTCAACATATTCACAGGTCTGGTCAGGCCGGACGAAGGCACGATATATTATAACGGCGGCTCTATTAGAGGATTGCCACCGGACCGTATAACTGTCCTCGGCATCGCGCAGACCTTCCAGAACATCCGCCTTTTCGGCAACATGACCGCCCTGGAGAACGTGCTGGTAGGGCAGCACTGTAGGCTGCGCTACAGCGTGTGGAACAGCGTCTTGCGGGCCTCGGCCACAACAGAGGAAGAAAGTCGTGCAGCTGAGCGCGCCATGCAACTGCTGGAACAGCTTGGCATGAAGACCCAGGCGGGTGAAGCGGCAAAGAACCTCTCGTACGGCGCGCAGAGGCGCCTTGAGGTGGCACGGGCGCTGGCGAGCGACCCGCAATTGCTATTACTTGACGAGCCGACGGCGGGTATGAACCCGCAGGAGACCGCCGAGTTTATACGGCTCCTCGCCTCGTTGAGGGACGAGCACGGCCTCACAATATTGCTTGTGGAGCACGATATGAAGGTGGTCATGTCCGTATCTGACCGGGTGACGGTGCTACACCACGGCGAGAAGATCGCCGAAGGCTCTCCCGCTCAGGTGCGTCGTGACCCGAGGGTAGTGGAGACTTACCTCGGCCCGGGCGCAAAGTAAGTAGCGTATGTCTACTTTGTCTGCCCAGGCAAGTTGAGTAGGCTTAGAGCCGGCAAAGTTGCCTGCGGCAGGGTGTTGCCCTACACACTAGTGGTCCTTCAGAGATCATTCGATAGGTAGAAGGCGACATTGGATTGCATCCGCAAGCTCATCTCAGGGACAAGGACCGTGGACCCAACTTTGTAAATCATCTGTGAAGCACCACTAGATCCATCCTGCCTTGTTTCCGGTCACGACAGCACTTAACATAGCTTTCACCGATCGGCAGCGTGAGAAATCTTCCCGCAATTAGCTCCAATGCCCTTATGCCACCTTGTCTTTCCTTCACCTCAAGCTAAATAGTCAGAAAGCGCTACACCTTGACGCTACCCGCAAGAAGAGTACAATAAGGTGCTGACTACTCACGCTG
>JALYYZ010000393.1 GCA_030945985.1 Chloroflexota bacterium | reverse complement strand
CCAGCGAGGAGCTACGTTGCGAGATGGAGGCTTTGCGCCTCTATGATGGCAAAGGCATCGTGCGGCTGATCGATGCCGACACGGAGCAGGGCGCTATGCTGCTGGAACGGCTCAGGCCGGGCACTCCCCTATCATTAGTCGAGGACGATGTGGAGGCGACCCATGTTGCCGCCCAGGTAATGCGCCAGCTCTGGAGGCCCCTGCCTGATGAGCACTCATTTCCCACGGTCGCGCGTTGGGCCTTGGGCCTGGGCAGGCTGCGAGCCGAGTTCGACGGCGGCACCGGCCCCTTCCCTCGGGCCCTGGTGGAGCGGGCCGAAAGCCTCTTCATCGACCTGCTAGCCTCGTCCGGCGAGCCGGTGCTGCTGCATGGCGATCTCCACTACGACAACATCGTTGCCGGAATGCGCGAACCCTGGCTGGCGCTCGACCCGAAGGGCCTGGTGGGAGAACCTGAATACGAGGTAGGCGCCCTCATGCGCAATCGCCTACCCTCGCCACTGCAGGGAGCCGAAGCTACATGGCTTCTCTCTGCAAGACTAAGCCAATTGGCTGAAGAGCTAAATTTCTCATGCGAGCGTCTTCATGCCTGGTCGTTCGCGCAGGCGGTGCTCTCAGCCTGGTGGAGCTACGAGGACCATGGGCATGGTTGGGAAAAGGCTGTGGCATGTGCCGAGGCTCTTGCGGTGGTGTAGCGTTGAGCATCGCACTGTGGTTGATGCAGAAGTGCGGCCCTTTTTGATCTGGTACGTCCTCGATAATTCTGTGTAAGAGGTGAGACGTAGCAGGTGGTGGCTACAATGCAGTAAGTATGATGAAATGTAGGCCAACGAGGGGAGCACCATCAGACAGATCAGGGCCGAATAGTTGTAATAACGGAAACAGCCCGCAATGACTACTCCGTGTCGAATATTACCAGGAGTAAATCCAGCTTCTTAGCGAGTGCCACGTAGTAGGAGTCCGCCCCGCATAGTCTCAGGTCAGGAGTGAGGTCGGTCGCCTCATCAACCAGAGTCTGATCAATCTGCACCAGGCTCATCTCAGGCAAAGCATAAAGCTGGCCGGCAGCCTGATGACCGCGTACCGGATGGCCTGTAATTCTCGCCACATCTGATGCCGTTTCGGTCACAAGTAGGATCGGCGCAACGAGCAATCTGCCCGCAAGCAAGTGTTGTGTCACCCAGGCTAGAGCAACAGGGTGGTTGCTGTCGCGCACCAGAATGGTGCTCACCCAGACGCTCACATCAATCACTACATCCGAGGATGTGGGCAATAGTGCTCCATGACTGGTCATCACTACTAGCGCCGGATGTCGTTTATAGTCTCTTCCACGCTCACTATGGTAGGCAGATCGATACTTATCTCTGCTGCCAGAGCGGTGATATCGGCGATGGTAGAGCGCGGGTCACGCTTGTTCGCGCGTACAAACTGCACGGGCACTAGCCGCGCTACTACCCTACCCGGTCACTCACACGGATAATCTGCCCGGTCTCTTCTACCTCACGCAATGCCTCGGTCAAATGCTTCTTTAGCTCCCTTACACCCATCGTTTTCATAACGTCCCCTCTTGCTGCTCGTAACTGACCACTTCGGTTCCCCATGATAGGATTGATTTGCCCTGATGACACGGAGCCCGAGCATCTCAGTGTATACGGTAGACCGGCCCGGCAGCATTGGACCGCGTTGCAACTCTTATGACCCAGGCGTACAATACCAGCATGGTAACAGCAGCATGGCAACTCCGTCTAAGTTCGAGCCTCTGGTGATGGATACACCCGCAACAAACAGCGACATAGAAGCCCAGGCTGTAGAGATGCTGCGCAGGATCGGCTGGACTGCTTACGACTGGAAGCAAGTCGAACTCTATGCGCATATGCCGCCGGCGCGCAAGGTCGAGCAGATGTTTCGCATCAGGCATGGAGCAATAAAGCTGCTTGAAGCCCGCCTGCGACGCGAGCACCCGGAACGCACCAGTTTGGAGATCAAGCGCATGGTTGTGGACAGCCTGCACATGGCCGCTGAGGAGCAGCCGCTTGGTTGAGGACGTTGAGTTAGTTGGCATGCTGGTTGGGGTGTTGCAAAGCATGGACGTGCCGTACATGATTGGCGGCAGCGTAGCCCTGTCCGCCTGGGCGCGCCCACGTATGACACACGACCTCGATATAGTGGTCGATCTGCCTGCTGCACGTATCGCCGAGTTCTGCGCCTACTTTGTGGACGAAAGGTTTTACATAGATAGCGATGCTATGCTCGTCAGCTTCGGGCAACGTGACCGGCCAAGTACGGGGATGTACTCGTTTATCGACATGGAAACGGCTCTCAAAGTGGACTTATTCCCGCTGCGTAACGACCCCGCACAGCGGGAGGCGATGAAGCGGCGCATGAGAGCAGAGGTAGCCGAGGGGGTGGAAGCCGATGTTTACGCTCCCGATGACCTGCTTGTGCAGAAGCTGCGTTGGTACACCGCCACAGACAGCGAGAGGCAGTTTGGCGACTGCCTGTACCTGCTGGTGAGCGACAAGACACGGCAGGAGCCGTTGATCGACCTGGCCTACGTGGAGGGCTGGGTAGAGCATCTCGGCCCGGAAGTGCGGGAGGCGTGGGAGAGGCTGAAGGCAGCGCTGCGACTGGCGTGAGGCCGTTGCGCCGCCGCCTTGCGCAATTGCATTAAGTCAGACTGTTGGGACCGCTTATGAGAAGGATTGTATATGAGCCTTAGTACTACTGGCAGCAGGGTACGCCTCTCACCATTGAGGTTATACCTTATCGGCCTGGCGGGCTTCATTGCCGTCAGTGCGGCCATATTCCTCCTGGCCCCGATGCTGCGGCTGGCCCATCATGGGCCTGACCTTGAAAATCCACCTCTGTACGTGGGCGCTCAACAAACAGCGGTCGCAGCTCAAACAGGGTTAGGATACCTGACGCCATACAGGACGATTACCTACAAAGCAGCCGCCCGCCAACAGGCTGTCCTCGATTTCTACAAAGATGCGATGCCGAAGCAGGGGTGGACAGCACAGGACGAAACTGACGTTTATGGAGCCGGCAGCCTTAGCTTTATTTATTCTGAGGAAACAGGACAGTCTGGTGGCGCTATTGATAGAGTCCTGGTGTTGACAGCCGTACGGCCCGACGACTCTACGGGCGTCACCGTCGAGATGTACAGGGTTGCACCTTAGCGCCTGACCAATTGAGTTGTGATTGTTGTGTTGCATTCCAGATCATCATGTGATCTGGAATGCAACCGCTTATACTTTCTTGGCAAGGTACCGGTGCCTCTTCATGGACCTCATGGGAAAGCGCGCTTATTTCCATGAACAACCAAATCAAAACTCGCAAGGTTTTGATTTGGTTGTTTTACTTTCAAAAGCTAAAAAGTCCATGAAGAGGCGCTAGCGAGCCTGTTCTCACGTACAGGTAGTAGTTGCTCAAGCACGGCTCATAACAGATCACTGATGGGGAATATGCTCATCGGCGGACTATCCGTGGCTCGTGGCCGTGTATATTCAACTACCAGCGCTTTACTCACGCACGTTGAACAGTAAGATCCACTTTTATGCGCAGCCTGCAAGTGTCAGCACGACGAAAGCGCGCATGACTGCCATGTGAGTTAGTAACGTGCATGGC
>JALYYZ010000387.1 GCA_030945985.1 Chloroflexota bacterium | reverse complement strand
TCCCAACACATAGAGAGGATCAAAAGGAAGGCCGTTCACCAGCTTGCCATCTTCGAATACAGTGCCGCTGCTATGCATCCAACTATTGAAGACCGACGGTATGTTATGCTTGGTTACGTCATCATAGGCACTGCTCGCGGAGAGACTAGGATCGCCTGGTGGAGACAGAGGCGAGAGCGTCCCATCACGTAATATAAGCTTGTCCGCAGCCAGACTCTTCGCGGCAGGACCCAACAACAGAGAGAAGGAAGCGTAAGTAGGTACGCTTGCAACTCCCTCATCGCCGGCAATAGGCACAATGGCTGGCGAGTGTTGCTCAAAAGTCGCGTTTCCTGTCTGCAGCTGCCCCGTTACCATCTCAGTTACAAGCAGGCCACTGGTCACGAACCAGGACGTCGTGCGGTTGCCACCAGGGTCATTTACCTCCATCCTGCCTTTGTCAAGGTACTCGACCAGTCGCAGTCCGGTGGACGACTCGCCATAAGCCTCGTTGGCAACGGCAAAAGGCACAGGCCCCCACAACCAGGAGCGCGCCGCTACTGCACTTTGCACAGGCATATCGGCCCGTGACCACACCTGGTAAAAGGCGCTGTCAGCTTGCCACTCGGAAGGCCACGAAAGTATGGAGGCAGTTGAGAGTGCAGGCATGAGCAGAAGCACAGCCAAAGCGAGGGACAACAGATAGGCCCCACCATTCTTCCTCATATTCCTCCCCCTGTTTGCTTCTATCCTTGCCGCGTCTAATATACCACAGTTTTGCACCCGTCGTAGCCCCATGCTATAATTCGCCAAGTCCGGCCCGGTCCGACTGTATAGGAGCAAAAGCTATGATGGACCATGAGGGTATCAATCGTATAGACTTTGAAGAAGTACTCAGGGCAATAGGTTTTTTCATAGACCAGAACAACCTTAAAGAGGTATGTATCATTGAACTCAAAGAGGGATTGTTGGTGCGCGGCGTCCGCTATACAGCGGATCGAGCCGGATACCAGATGATCTCCGAATCGTTCCTCTTCACCAACGAAGACATAGAGAAAATAGTTGAAGATGCCTACGCGCGCCGTTCAAAGAAAAGTAGCGGGCTCTTTAGACTGAAGCCCCAAGAAGGCTATCACGGCAAATAGGGCCAATATCCAATGTACAAGGGCTTATCGGTCAGCGTAGTGATCCCATGCTTCAATGAGGAGCATGGCATAGCTGCCGTCCTCAAGGGCATGCCAGGCTACATTGACCAGGTGGTTGTTGTCGATAACAACTCCACCGACGAAACCGGACGTATAGCTCGTGAGATGGGCGCTGAGGTCATATTTGAGACCAGGAAGGGCTACGGCAACGCCTACATGGCAGGCTTCCCACGAGCGCGAGGCCAGATAGTCGCCACGGCGGACGGCGACGGCACCTACCCGACCCACTCTATAGGCCCGATCATAGATTACATGCTGGATAAGAATCTCGATTTCGTCTCGGCCAGCCGCTTCCCTCTCAAGAATCCTAAAGCGATGCGCTTTCGCAACGTATTGGGCAATAAAATACTCACCTACGTCGTCCGAATACTCTGGCTTCGCTGGATCGCTGATTCGCAGTCGGGCATGTGGGTTATGCGGCACGAAGCGCTCGATGGAATCAAACTCCGGAGCGAAGGGATGTCATTCTCCGAGGAGATCAAACTCGAGGTCATTGAGCAAGGTAGTATGCGCTTTGGTGAGTACCATGTGGACTATAGCGAGCGGATAGGCGAGACCAAGCTTTTCCCTTTCAGGGATGGTGTGGAGAATATCCTCTATCTCTTCGAGCGGCGGTTCAGAGGCACGAATCTATCTAAGATTGTTCGCCAGTTTCGCAAGTTGGGCCAGGCGAAAGGCAAAGGCAGCGGGAACTAGAGCAGTAAGCCTCCGCATTCCGGGTGTATGCCTGCGCAAGCTACATGCCTTTGTGCTAAAATTGTTCCATGCTGACCCCCACGAATCCGCTCCGTATCTACCGCGTCGGTGAGCTTTCCTCATACTTGAAAGACCTGCTGGAGAGCAACGATAACCTGTACGATTGCTGGCTGGCCGGCGAAATTTCGAATGCCAGGCCGACCTCGGCGGGGCACTACTTCTTCACGATAAAGGAGCGTGGCGCCCAGGTGCGATGTGCTCTTTTCCGCCAGAAAGCTATCTGGCAAACTGTGCTTCCCGCTGACGGCCTGGCTGTTATGGCGCACGGCTACGTCTCTATATACGAGGCTACGGGAGACCTGCAATTCTACGTCGATACTTTGCAAGAGGAAGGCAAAGGCGCTCTGTTCCAGGCCTTCGAGCAGTTAAAGGCGCAACTCGACGCCCAGGGCCTATTTGCCCCTGAGCGCAAACGCAAGATAGCAGATCTGCCGCGCCGTATAGGTATAGTCACCTCTCCGCAAGCCGCCGCTCTACAGGATATTCTAACTGTGCTCAATAGGCGATGCCCCCTGGTAGAGGTCGTATTGGCCCCCGCTCAGGTGCAGGGTAATGGTGCCGGGAGACAGGTAGCAAGCGCAATCGCGGCACTGAACTCTCTTGAGGGTGACGAACACATTGATACGATTATTGTAGCCCGTGGCGGGGGCTCTATAGAGGAGTTATGGGCGTTCAACGAAGAAATAGTGGCCCGCGCCATCTACGCAAGTAAGGTGCCTATTATCAGTGGCGTCGGCCATGAGACCGACTACACCATAGCTGATTATGTGGCCGACTTGCGTGCTCCCACACCTAGCGCCGCTGCTGAGCTAGCTACGCCCAACATAGACGACCTGCTGGCGACAGTAGACTACTTAAAGAGGATGCTGGCGAGTGATATGCGCGGCAGGTTGGCTGTAGCCTGGGACGAGGTAGAGAGCGAGCGAGCGCAATTGCAAAGGCTCTCACCGATCTGGCAAGTAAGTAACGACCGGCAGCGCCTCGACAGCTTACGGGCGGGGCTCTCGACTAACTTGAACCACAGACTTGACATCCAGTCTGAGCGAATAAAGAGCGCTCGGCAAAGACTGGACGCGCTCTCACCCCTGCAGATCCTCAAACGCGGCTATGCTATAGTTCGGGACCTGGAAACCGACACCGTTATAAGCAGCGTCTCAGATGCCCAGGCAGGACACCTACTCGAAATCAGGGTAAATGATGGTGCTTTCGGGGCTATAGTCAAAAGCAGCAAAGATCGTTAATGCTTCTCGTGGTAGTCTCGTGCCCACCGACTCGTTGATCACACTTAACCGGAATCCCTTTGTTGGAGCTAAGTAATGCAACAACCACGCACAAGCGCCCAATCAGGAGCGCACGGCAGCAACAGTACAACATTTGAACAACAGTTTATGCGCCTACAGGAAGTAGTACAGAAACTCAGCGACGGCAACCTGGCGCTGAGCGACGCTCTCGCGGCTTTCGAGGAAGGTATGCTAC
>JALYYZ010000366.1 GCA_030945985.1 Chloroflexota bacterium | reverse complement strand
GTAAATGTCGGCATGTTCTACTCCGAGCTAATCATGTTCTTTATCATCGTATCAACAGCGTCGACCGTCTATCAGTCAGGAGCAAAGAACGTGGGGCAACTCGACCTTGCTGGTATAGCGCAGGTCTTACGCCCTCTCGCGGGAGATGCGGCGTTCCTACTATTCACATTGGGCATCGTAGGGATAGGGCTCCTGGCGATCCCGGTGCTGGCGGGGAGTGCGGCATACGCGCTGTCAGAGGCGTTTGGGTGGGAAGAAGGTCTCTACAAGAAGTTCCACGAGGCCAAAGGCTTCTATTTAACGTTGATCGGGGCTACTCTCGTCGGCCTGACGCTGGTCTTCATAGGGGTCGATCCTGTGGCAGCCTTATATTACTCGGCAGTCATCAACGGAATTGTAGCTGTACCGCTGCTGGTGCTTATCTTCTTGATCGGCAACGACAAGAAGATACTGGGAGAGAGGACGAGCGGCAAATTGTCGAACACGCTGCTAATTGTGACGGCACTTCTCATGGGCAGCGCGGTAGCAGGGCTGTTCCTTCTGTAGCCGGAGAGCAACTTCCAAATTCTGCTCGTTCGCTATCACCTGCGGACCACATGGCCCTTACACCCAACTGTGGACAACTCCTTCTGGAAGCGAATAGCTCAGGTAGTCAGATAGCATGTGGGGCGAGCGCCGTTGGGTGCAAACGTCCTGCGCCGGACGTTACAAGCGCGGCCAATGCTTGTCCAACGGAGCACGCCATGTTCCATGTACTCTACTAATGTCCCGTATAGTGTAAAGAGACAACAAAGATTTCTCGGTCCGTATGAGAGAACAATTGCCAGGCACATTTGCGAGGAACATCTCAATAGGAGTAAAACATGTCTTATCTCAACCCATCCTACTTGAACTTGATGCACCGCTACTGGCAGGCGGCCAATTACCTGACGATCGGTCAGATTTATCTGCAGAGCAATCCACTTCTCAAGGAGCCTCTCCATCCTGACCACATCAAGCCGCGATTACTCGGGCATTGGGGGACATCCCCAGGTCTCAGCTTCATCTATGTCCACCTGAATCGTCTCATCAGGGAACATGATGCGAATATGATTTATCTGGCGGGACCAGGCCATGGTGGCCCCGCTATACTTGCCAATGTCTATCTGGAAGGGACCTACAGTGAAGTCTACCCCAGCGTCTCTCAAGACACAGAGGGTATGCAGCATCTCTTCCGCCAGTTCTCAACAACCGGAGGGGTGCCGAGCCATGTGAGTGTCCCCACCCCCGGCTCCATTCACGAAGGGGGTGAATTAGGCTACGTTCTCGCTCATGCCTTTGGCGCCGCTTTCGACAATCCCGATCTGGTCGTGGTGGCGGTGATCGGTGATGGCGAAGCCGAGACAGCGCCACTTGAAGGGGCCTGGAAGAGCTGCAAGTTCTTGAACCCGGTGCGTGACGGCGCGGTCCTGCCTATTCTGCACCTGAACGGGTACAAGATTTCCGGCCCAACAGTGATGGGTCGTGACGATGACGCTGATATCCGGATGTTGATCGAGGGGCACGGATACAGCGTCCACTTCGTTGAAGGCGATGACCCGATAGCCGTGCACCAGGCATTTGCCGAGACGCTTGACGCCTGCTATGCAGAGATCCGCGCCATTCAAGAGGATGCTCGTACAAACGGCTTCGTCAGGCGACCCCGCTGGCCGGCTATTGTTCTGCGTACCCCAAAGGGCTGGACCGGACCCAAAGAGGTTGATGGTCTGCCGGTCGAAGGGACATTCCGCTCGCACCAGGTGCCGGTAGCAGATGTCAAAGCGAATCCGGAACATCTGGCAATCCTTGAGGGCTGGATGCGCAGCTATAACCCTGAGGATCTCTTCGACGCTCAGGGCCGCTTGCTCCCAGAGCTCGCCGCTCTGGCACCGGAGGGGGAGCGCCGCATGGGAGCCAACCCTCACGCCAATGGCGGCAACCTCCTGATCGACCTCGACCTCCCATCCTTTACGGACTATGCGCTCCAAGTGCAAAAGCCTGCTACAGAGCGGCATGAATCGACGCGGCAGCTCGGGCAGATGCTGCGCGATATATTCACACGCAACGCCGGTCGGCAGAACTTTCGTCTCTTTTGTCCTGACGAGACCACCTCGAACCGCCTCGGCAACGTCTTTGAGGTCGAGAACCGCTGCACCGTAGGGAATATCATCCCGATTGACGATCATCTCTCGCCTGATGGCCGAGTGATGGAAGTGTTGAGTGAGCATTTGTGCGAGGGGTGGCTCGAAGGCTACTTGCTCACCGGGCGGCATGGCCTCTTTGCTACCTACGAGTCGTTCGCTATGGTTGCCGACTCGATGATCATTCAACACGCCAAGTGGCTGCAGGAGGGGATCAAACTACCGTGGCGTGCGCCTGTCGCATCGCTCAACATTCTCCTCACCTCAACCTGCTGGCGCAACGACCACAACGGCTTTAGCCATCAAGGGCCCGGCTTGATCGACACGATCCTCTCCAGGAAAGGCGCTGTGGCCCGCGTCTACTTGCCACCGGACGGGAATTGCCTGCTCTCAGTTGCTGACCATTGCTTCCGCTCTCGTGACTATGTAAACCTCATCGTCATCGATAAGCAGCCACAACTACAATGGATGAACATGGAGGACGCTATTGCCCACTGTGCTCGCGGTGTGTCAACCTGGCACTGGGCGAGTAACGACGAGCACGTTGAGCCGGACGTTGTTCTCGCGTGCGCGGGTGACATCCCAACTCAGGAGACCGTTGCCGCTGCCTGGTGGCTGCGCCGCCATATTCCAGAGTTGAAGGTGCGCGTGGTGAACGTGGTTGACCTGATGAAACTCTACCCTTTATTCCTGCACCCGCACGGCATGGACGACCCGGCTTTTATCAGACAGTTCACGGAAGATAAGCCGGTCATCTTTGCCTTTCATGGCTACCCGCGCGCTGTTCACGAGCTTGTGCATGGGCGGCCTAATGCCTATCGCTTCCATGTCCGTGGTTTCATCGAGGAAGGCACCACCACCACGCCGTTCAATATGGTCGTGCTAAATAAGATGAGCCGTTATCACCTCTGTATCGAGGCTCTGCGCCGGGCAACACGTATCCAGGATCTGGCGCCGGAGTTGATCGCCCAATGTAGCGAGCTACTTGCCCAGCACGCCAGCTATGTGCTGGAACATCTCGAAGATATGCCGGAAGTGCGTGACTGGGAGTGGACGGAGTAGAGACGGCGCGAAAAGCAAGCCAGAAGATGCTTTTACGAAAAGATCCCCAGAAATCTAGTTTCCGCTCATAGAGGAGCGCAGCGTATGCTGGATGGTGTTTCTTCCTGATAGGGAGACACGACGTGAACGCGCCACCCGCCCTGGCTGAAGACTACTTCCGGGTGCTGCAGGCTCCGCACACGGAAGTAGTCTAGTCCTACAGCCGCAGTTGCACATAAATGCTCTTGAGCCAGGCACAAATAGATTTGCAATGCCTACTGCCAGGTCTGCAGTCCGTGCATACCCGTTCCCGCTTACGGTCCAAGAGCGATAAAGATCGTGTTTAGCTCATAATCAGGGACAAGGCAGCGGTGCAGAGTGCACCTTTGTAAGTATTCACGAAGAGCCGCAGACCTATCTTCCCTAGTATAGGGCGGTTCCCTTTGTCGATAGCAAGATCAGCGATATACTGGGGCAGATTAAAGGGCAGATACCTCGTCGAGAAGCAATATGGAGGGCCACTTGGAGCAAACCACGCCTTGGATAGCAGTTGCGAGCGTTCGCGATATACCTCCAGGCAGCGTTGTACGAATTAGCCACGAAGGGGAAGACATCGCTGTTTTCAATGTGGACGGCGAGTTTTATGCCATTGGCGATACTTGTACGCACGCCCAGCAATCACTATCTGAGGGAGAATTCTTCGAGGATATACATGGCTGGGCTGTAGAGTGCCCACTGCATGGCTCGCTCTTTGACCTGGCTACCGGAGACGCTATCTCCCTCCCCGCTACCGGCAACGCAGGCCTTTTCGCCACCCTGGTAGAGGGCGGCGTGCTATACCTCAATCCGTACCCAATTGTGCCCTTCCACACCTGATTACGCCCGTTATCGCCTTCAGAGCTATGGAGCCATTTTTACCATTATTCTGAGCCCGCCGCTGCGCTGCTCCTCTACATCATCCTCTGTGATGTGGGTGCTGACGTGCCGGTGAATGAGCTACTGACCCTGCTCCTTGGCTGCAGGCGCAGGATGCGCCAATGAGCAAAAGCCGCCGGCTGCAAGGCGACTGGAATGCATAACTGGGAGTGGACCCATCTGGCCGGAACCGGTTGATGGAAGAGGGTCAGCCTTTTTGGATTGCCTTCCAACTCTCTTCAAACACCCTTCCCCTCTGCTAACTTCGGCTCCCTACAGGGCAAAAGCGGATCAGTGACCCGACAGCATTTCGCGACAGTCGCGACCGTCGTCAAGCCACCGACAAACTGCGTGAGGCTAGAGCGTTCACAGAGGTGGAAGGGTCGTTCATGTTCATCCAACAGATGCGTAAGAGGACCCTGTTCTGTTGTCACCTTTGAAATCATGTAGTGGAGTACATCTCCTACTCGTCCTTCCGGGAGGCTACAGAAAGCGTAGATCACGATGCCGTCCGCTTTGATGATGCGTATAAATTCTTGTACCACTGCACGCGGATCATCCATGATTTCAACCACCCATGTGCAGACAACTACATCAAATGTGTTGTCTCTGAATGGCAGATGACGGACGTCTCCCTGTAAGAAGCGTACTCGTGGGTCATCTATCTTGGCCTGCGCTACCGCGAGCATCGCTGCTGAGGCGTCCAGCGCAGTTACTTCTTTCGGCTGGCTGTGTTCTAGAATCGCCAGGGTACGTTCACCTGTACCGGCTCCAGCATCTAATATAATGGCCCCGGGCCTCACCCACCGTTTGATGAGGGAATTGAGATGCGTCAGTGATGGAGCAGCAATGTGCTGATCCCAGATCTGTGCAAAATTATCGTAGACTGTTGCGATTTCATCGTATGCTCCTTCCACTTCACCGCGATGGCGATGAAGGAGTTTGGCGTAGGAGGCAAGTTTCTTCTTACTCTCTCTGTTCATAATGAAAATCCTCTAACGTGTTCCTGCAAGTATTCGCTCTGTCTCATGAGACCTTCACTTTAGATCTGTGCTCTACTTTGGTAGGCGGCATGACAGGAGCAGAGCTGCCCGTAAGTCAGAAGCCCAGTGATAGAGATATGCCATGTCAGCTACGCTCTCTTCTTAGCTC
>JALYYZ010000314.1 GCA_030945985.1 Chloroflexota bacterium | reverse complement strand
GTAGCGCTCCTACCCCCGCCAGTTGCTCAGCGGCCTGCTCTGCGCCTGTGTAGTCGGTAGCGGCGTCTACAAGGAGCGCAAGGGCAGATTTACCCGCGGCAGGGTCTTCTTCCTCGCTTCGCCTCTTCAGTTCGTCGGCCAGGGGGGCGATACTTGACATGGCGGCCAATGGCACCCTGATGATGTCGGGCCGGATGGCGTTCTGCCCTTTGCGCCTGGCAAGGTCGGCCACGGCTGAGAAGAAATCGCCATTGGAGGTTGCGCTTTCATCCGGCGCTGTGACCACGGCGGCGGGCTGTAATCCTCCTACCTTGACAGCGCCGGTTGCCACCTCATATGTGGGACGCGGCACGTAGTGAAAGGGATCACGCAGATCCGGCAGCATACGAGAGGAGACGGGGGATACTGTAGACACTGTAGACACTGAAGGCTGCTCCCCGGCTGACAGCAAGCTGTTGTACGGCTTGACCAGGGCAAACGCTACAGGCACCTCTTCCTCGGGCTCCTCCGTGAGCGACACCCGCACCGTATCCCCCAGCCCATCATCGAGCAGTGAGCCGATACCGATCGCCGACTTGATGCGCCCGTCCTCGGCGTTGCCCGCTTCGGTGACGCCGAGGTGCAGCGGGTAGTTCCAGCCCAGGGCGTCGAGCCTGGAGACTAGCAGCCTGTAAGCCGCTACCATCACCTTGGGGTTGCTTGCCTTCATAGAAAAGATAAGCTCGTTGTAATCGTAGTTGCGAGCGATAGCCGCGAACTCCAACGCCGACTCTACCATCCCCTCGGGGGTGTCGCCGAAACGGTTCATAATACGGTCGGAGAGCGAGCCGTGGTTCGTGCCGATGCGCATAGAGACGCCACGCTCTTTGCAGCGCAGCACGACGGGGCGGAACTTCTCCTCTATACGCGCGATCTCTGCCGTGTATTGCTCGTCGCTATACTCTCGTATGTTGAAGCGCTTCTCATCGGCAAAGTTGCCGGGGTTGATGCGTACCTTGTCGGCGTAGAGGGCAGCCTCCATAGCCGCCGCCGGGCTGAAATGGATGTCGGCCACCAGCGGCACGTCGAGACCCATCAGCATGAGCCGCTTCTTGACCTCGCCCAGCGCGCGAGCGTCAGCCGAAGTGGGCGTGGTGATGCGTACAATTTCGCAGCCTGCCTCCACCAGTCGCACCGTTTGCGCAAGCGTGCCCTCTACGTCCTGGGTGCGAGTAGTGGTCATCGACTGCACCCGGATAGGGTTGTTGCCGCCCACTCCCACCCTGCCAACCATCACCTCACGCGTGGGCCGGCGCGTGTAGCTGTAGGCGTCCGCCACATAAGGGTGGTGCGGCGTCTCAGCAGCCGATTGCAATATTACCGGCTCTCCGGCCCTGGTTACTGTAGTCAACCTATTTACCTCTGTCTCTTAGCTCTATTATTATGAACCTACATTGGATATACGCACACGGGGCGGACTAGATTACAAATGCCTCCCAACCACGCAAAACGTCAAGCGCCGCAGACGCCAACAGCATTATAGATATGGAAGGAGGGGCTGTAGCTGCGAGCCTTGAACTGCCTGGCGGTCTCTCCCATGCTGCTTTGCCAGGGAGGGCCCTATACTGCAAGTATACCAGACCAGCCGGTGTGCAGGTGCGCACTACGTATTCCCCGTCTAAAATGTTACTGGAGGCGCTACACACTGCCGGCAGACAGGTTACTAGTGAAGTTTGCGAAGAGCCCCATTCACACACTCACCAATCCATCAAAGTTAACATAGTAGGGTACTAAACTAGGTGACGCCCAGGGAGGCTCTGACTGCAAGCCGCACAGATGCGGCTAGACTTACAGCTTCGCGAGCAGTTACCTCATCGACCGAAGTCCCGGGATAACGGGCCGAAATACCGAGCACCCCCAGGCGCGCAAGACCGGTTTCCTTAACTCCAGGTCAGGGAACTTTTGCGGGCACTGATTCAGCAAGTCAACGAGATCGTGAGTCTTCTTCGGCACAGTATTATTTTCCTCAAGAAGGCTCTTGATATACTTCTCGGCACACTGTTGGCAAAGAAAAGCTATCGTGTCCCATACCGGGTCGTCAGCACCCATTTCTCGGGTTGCAACCTTGAAATCATTCTCGGCCTTCGTGACCCACTCCAGGGTTTCAGCTTTCATGCAAGGACCACGCCTCTTGTAACAACCTCTGTGGCAAATGTGGCGTTACGCTCGACCGCAGACGCTAACTGTGCGGGTGTGTAGACTAGAATATCTAGGGCGAAGGGATGGTCGATGCCGGCGGATATGTCTGCGGCGATCTGTATAGGTAGCCTATCACTGTTCATCAGGATGAGGAGATCAACGTCACTGTCCGCAGTGGGCTCACCGTATGCATACGAGCCGAAGAGGATCACCTGTACGGGGTCAAAGCGCGCCACGATTTCTCGGGCGACGCCTTCTATGGCCTGCATGGTACCCTCAAAACGTAGCTGGCGAGGCGCTAGAATCTTATCGCAGTTACGATATTGTAGCGCTCGAGGCTCTCTCTGGCACCGAGATCGGTGAGTTCAACCAGGAAGGCCAGGGCCACGATCCTGCCGCCAAGTTGCTCTACGAGCTCTATGGTAGCCCGCGTGGTGCCGCCGGTGGCGAGCAGGTCGTCCACTATTATTACCCGCTCCCCGAGCTCGATGGCGTCGCTGTGCATCTCGACCGTGTTCGAGCCGTACTCTAGATCATATTCGGCAGTGATGGTCTCAGCGGGCAGTTTCCCGAGTTTGCGCACAGGCACGAAGCCAACCCCCAGCACGTACGCAATAGGCGCGGCGAATATAAAGCCGCGGCTCTCTATGCCGACAACCTTTGTAGCTCCGAGAGATTTTAGTTGGTCGGCCAGCAAGTCGATGCATGCCTTGAACGGCTCTCCCTCTTTGAGCAGCGTCGTTATATCGCGGAACAGTATGCCCGGCGCCGGGAAGTCAGGTATATCGCGTATTAGAGCAGCTAGTTGTGCGTCCATCTCTCCCTCCATATTAAGAAGCCAGAACGAAAACGCCCTGGCTTCAACGTTGATCCAGTGTGTAAAGCTACACTCTCCGGTAATTGCGTCCTCGCAAGTAACGTGCCAGTAGAGTAAAGATAACCAGCACGACCGCTAAAAGCACAGGGAACTGCCCACCCGTCTGAGGCATGGTGGCAGAGGAGGGCTTCTGAACCGTAGAGGTGGCTTTAGCAGTGGCTTTCGGCGTGACACCCACACCATTGCCGGTTCCTGAACCTGTACCCGAACCTGTACCGGCACCCCCGCTGCCAGACGCGGGCGTAGTTGCTGTAGCATGGGGTTGAGCCGCTACAGCCGTGGGCTGTATTGAGATGGCGGTAGCCGGCACCGGCGCGGTGGCAGCAGGGGAAGTTGGTACGGCTACAGTCCCCACCTCGGTGGCCTGGGGCTGGGCTGTTGCCGTATCAACGGGAGCTGCTGTGGGTGGGGCCACGGAGGGCTGTGGTGTACTGGACGCGACCGCCTGGGTTGTTGGCTGAGGCGTCGCCTGTTGAGATGGCCCCGTGGCGGGCGCAGCCACTTCGGCCACGTATGAATTCGACTGCACGGCGTCGCTGGAACCCTGGAAGGCGGCACTTGCCTGGTTGCTTATGTTGTTCAGAGCGGCAGTGCTCACCTGTACGGGAATCTGCACAGTTACCTTCGCCTGCGGAGCAACGTCGCCAACTTGCACGGTGACCAGGTTGCCAGAGATCGACACGTCCCCTGATGTGCTACCCGCATGCGCAGCGTCTGCGGCAGTCGCGGCGGGCAAGCGGTCGGTGACCACCACACCTGCTGCCGTGGCGCCGCCTTTATTAGTGATTTGTATCGTGTAAACGAGCCGCCCACCAGGACCTACCGATATCTTGTCCGCGCTGAGATCAACCTGTAGGTCCGCTTTCGTCTCGGCTGGCTGGCGGGTAGCCTGTGCCGGTTGCGCAGGCTGGGTTCCCCCCGTCTGCGAAGAGGGAGTACCGGCAGATTGCGTCTGAGCAGTGGGCACCGCAGCAGGGATCGATTGGCCGGGCTGTTGCAGACCCTGTCCAGGGCCGGCTGCGGGCGCAGGAGCTTTGCCTATAATGAAGCGGAAGGACGAATGGCTCTGACCGTAGCCGACCACAGCATCGCGCACCTGCACAATAGCATCGTATTTACCCTCGGCCAGATCGCTGTTCTCCAGGCTGAACTGTGTGCCCATGCCGAGACTACCGCTATCGAGCACCGCTTTGTCCGCCTTCCCGTCTGCGTATATATAGAGACGGTACGTCTCGCCCGACCTGCGTGCCTTCCATTGGAGGCTGCTTGAAGGGGCAACGACGGCCCCTTGCGTAGGCGCGACCAACTCTATATCGCCCATCTCCACGCCCGGCACCGTGAAATCACTGCCGTTGATGTATATGATGGGGAAAGTATTCCACATAGTTAGCGTATCTTTGCCGCCGGCCACGCGAACGTAGTAGAAAGCATCACTGGGCGCGCTGGGCTGGTTGCTGAAGCGATAGGTGCCTGTGCTGTCCGTAGTAGCCTTTGCCAGGGATATGTCGGCACCCGAGTTCGACCGCTGGCGCAGCTCCACAGCCATGCCGGGCGCCGAGCGTTCGCGCACTGTGACAGCGCCGGAGATAGTCCCCTGCGCTGTTTGCCGCAGTTCTGCACCATGCGCAGGGCTGACAAGCGATAACCCCAGTCCCAGGGCGATAGCCAGCACCAACAGGAAAAGCGCATTCTTCACGCGGTTGCTGAATTTGCTCGATATATAGTTCGTCGTGTAGTTAGTCTTTTCCATAACACCTCCAAATTTCTGACACAGCCATGGGCTACCGGCTTTGTCCGGTCCCCGGCTGCCCACTGTCGTCCAATTCAGCTACCACTATGAGTCGCTGTGTATCCAACCCTATAGGTGTGCAGGTAATCAGCGTAACGCGCCGGTCGCCTGTGGGGTCCATCACCTCTGTGTGGCTCGGTCCTACCACGAAACTCTCTTTGACGACGTACCTGTACTCGCCCAGGCTGTTGGTCACGAAAAGATCGTTGCCGGGCTTGAGACGGTCGAGGTCGCGAAAGAGGGCCGAGTTTATATCCCTATGTCCCGCCAGCACGACGTTACCCTGCTCGCCTGGCACTCCTGTGCCTTCGTGGTGGCCTATGTCCATCGGGGCCACCTCCCATGTGCCCATATTCACCGTCACCTCACGCACCACGCTGTCGAGGAACATAGCAGGTATCCTGAGCCGGGTCGGCAGCAAGAGCTGCGCGGCGACGGTTGGCGTAGGTGGCGTCGTTGGCGTAGGTATAAGGGTGCGCGTGGCTGTGGGCTGCAGAGGGAATGGCCGACCCGTGCCTCCGCCGACCATGGGCTCATCTACCTCAGAGACCCTGGTGGGCGTAGGTCTGGAGGCTGTTGCCACCAGGGGCAGCACCCCCACCACATGAGTGGGAACAATAGAAGCGGCAGAACCGGAAAGGCGACGGGGCGCGGTGTCAAAATAGGCGGTGTATATGTATTGGAAGGAGAGCCAGCCTACCACCAGGGCGCCTAGCACCTCGACGCAAAGGAGCCCCCAATCGAGCATACGCACAGGGCGCATGGTACGCCTGAGCCACCGAGGCTGCTTCTCTCCGTCTTTCGCGCCGGCGAACAATACCGTCCTTGACCCAACCGGCTGTAAGCTCGACACGGCGAAGCGGTCAGGTGGGCTGCTTACAGGGTGCTGCGAGGCTGCTTCCAGGTCGATATTATCTGCTGAGGGACGCCGACGCTTCCACCACCCGCGAGGCTCTTCAGCGTCAGCGCCTGTGGAACGCGCCTTTTTGCTTGACCCCGTCTTGGGGTGGTCCATACCGGCTCCATTTCTTCTGAGTATAGCGCGGCCCTGTATCGAGGCCGACAGTGAGCCACTGCGCACCTCTGCGCCTGGCATACGCGAGTATAGCAGTGACTATGCGTGAAGCACCCCGCTTTCCACAGTCCGCGCGTGACACTTATCCACAATGCAATATTTGCAGGCAAGAAATGCAACTTCATGGAGCTTTTAGCTTTTGAAAGTAAAACAAACAAATCAAAACCCTGCGGGTTTTGATTTGTTTGTCTTTGGAAAGAAGTGCTCTTTTCCCAGGAGGGCGCTCGAAGCTAAGCTAATGTGCGTCATAAAGCTCGCCGTAGAGCTTCCACTGCCGCTCAATGAGACGAAGGTATACATCATGGCGCGAGGCGTCAGGAGTGTACAGTTGGCCTTGCGTAGCCGGCCCATCTGTAAAGCTCTTCAGCAGGCCAAGCGAACTCAGTGCCAGCATCGCAGTACCTTTGAGGGTTGCCTCGGCCTCACCCGAAGCAGACACCGGCTCCCCCAGAGCGTCGGCCAGCATTTGCGTCCAACCAGGCGTGTTTAGTAGGGCGCCCCCACCGGCCACCACACTTCTCTCAATCGGCACGACAGCGGTCAGCGCGCTATATACAGCAGCGAGCCTGCATGCTATTGCCTCCTGAGCGGCCCTGTAGATATCAACGGGACGCGCGGTGAGCGCGAGTCCGTGAAGAGTGCCATGAGCCGAGGCGTTCCAGCCGGGGCTCCGCTCGCCTGCCAGGTAGGGCAGAAAAGTCAGGCCAGTGGAGTCCGGCTCAACCTGCGCTGCATCCCTCTCGAATATCGACCAATCCTCCACGGCAAGCAAGCCATGCAGCCAGGCAAGCACATTTCCTCCCTCGGAGAGCGCGCCGCCTACCAGGGAGGTCTCAGCATCCAACCTGTAACACCACAACCCCGGAGGCACTTTTGCGGGAGTACCCTCCACAAAGACCCGCACGGCGCTGCTCGTGCCCACGTTTATTGCTACCTGTCCGGGCGCATGGCAGCCGCTGCCTATATTACTGGATACGCCATCGGCCACGGCAGCAAACCAGGGCACGCCCGCCAGGAGCGGCCAGCGCGTTGCGTATTGCCCTTGCACGGTGCCAACCACATCGGTCAGACCGGCCAGCGGAGGTAACACCTCGCCTCTGATATCGAGGTCCCGTAGCAGCTCTTCGTCCCAATCCAGGGTAAAGCGATTGAGCAGCCCACCCCAGGAGGCGACAGATATGCCCTGCGATATGCGACCCACGAAGGTCCATGCAAGCCAATCGCCGAGCGATGCCCAGCAGCGCGTGCGGCTGTAAGCCTGAGGCAAGACCTCACGAAGCCAGAGAAGCCTCGCAGGCAGGTAAGATGAATGGAGGTAGCAACCTGTGCGCCTGTGTACGTCCTCGTCATCGAGCGTATGGGCGAGCCTGACGGCCTGCGGTGCGCAACGATTGTCGGCCCAGGTATATACAGGCGTGGTGGGAGCGTTCTCTGCATCCAAACCCAGCAGATTGGAGACGAACTGGCACATGCCGGCGCCAACTACTCTGACAGGAGTCGCAGCCGCCACAGCAAGCACCTTGTCTATCGATTGGCAAACCAGCTCAAGCATGGCCGTCGGGTCTACCTCACTGCCGCCACCAGGAGTGACCTCGGCCGAGTAGACCAACTGCGTGAGCGTCGGCGTGAGCAGGCGACCCTCACTGTTGAATAACCCCGCCCGCACGGAGGATGACCCCACGTCCAGGGCGAGTACGCATTCTTTATTATTTGTGCTACTCCTGCTTTCTTCAGCCATAACGGTACCCTCCTGACAAGGCATATGTTATCAAATTTCAGATACGCAGATAGGTATGAGTTGGGATTACTCCAGAAAAGCGGACACGAGAAAGGCTCTGGTCCACAATATGGAGGAAGCACTAAATGATGCCTAAGAAGTCACAGATAATCCATTCAGTCCACTCAGCTGAGACAGAAATGCCACTGACGAAAGTATACACCCGCGAGTTCAAGCTTGAAGCATTGCGACTACTCACGAGTAGCTGAACTCCCCAGTCCTGAAGCTTTCGAATCAAACCATTACTAAAATGTCACAGAGTCATCGATATCGGAGTAAGCCCGGTGGCTGCAACGCCGTACGGTAGTAGCATCTTCAAGTACCCCGTAGATGGGGTATAATTTCATATGGCACATGATAAGGACTTATATGACCCTGAGTTGGGCTTAAACATTATCGACTTGGACCATATTTACGACGTCACAATGGCGGACAACAAAGCCAAAATCACAATGGCCCTGACAAGTCCTGGCTGCCCTGTGGGTCCTGAGCCTATGACCAGCATCCCCTCTTCTCTCGCCAAGTACAAAGAGATAGAGGAGGTAGACTTGCATGTGGTCTTCTCGCCCCTTTGTCACCCATCGATGATGAGCGAGGAAGCCAGGGACGAGCGGGGATACTTTGGGTAGTCTGACCGGGGGCGAGGCGCGAAAGAACGAGAGCAATGGTACCCGCAATGTACGCGTTGCGCTTCCCTCTTCCGTCCCTGGCCTTTCGACTCTAGCCGTATTACTTGGTACGGTTCTATTGCTCCCTCGCATGCTCGTCTATCTTCAGACGAGTGTGTCACTTTTAGCCTGGCCGTGGCAGTTCGACTACACAGAAGGCATCAACCTCAACGATACGTTGCAGCTTGCCGCCGGGCACAATATCTACCGGCATAACGGGCCTGAAGGTTTCCTCTCTGCGCCTTATCCTCCGATCTTCTATATTCTCAACGCACCGATTTCCTGGTTTACAGGCTCCCAGCTATGGCCGGGTCGCGCCTTGTCCGTGCTGGCGACGCTAGCCGTAGCCACCTTACTCGTCTATATAGTGGCTCGTATGGC
>JALYYZ010000309.1 GCA_030945985.1 Chloroflexota bacterium | reverse complement strand
GCTCAGGCCGCTATCTATTTGCTGTAATTCATAAAGAGGAGTGATACGGCTCAAAGCGCCTCCAGGCACAAGGCATGGCCTTGCAATGCCGCAACTTGGAATAACAGATGTAGAATAACAGATAAGGTAGAGGCAGGCAACCCTTGCCCTCTTGCACATCGCGTTAGCTAGCATGGCTCAGTAAGCTATGCTGGGTCGCTCCAAAGCATAGTCTATTGCCTGCTGCATGGTCATTGCGTGTCCCTCTGCCCACAGTTGGTCGAAGATAAGCGGGTCGACCAACTTGCGGGCCTCGGCAAGCTCACTGTCGTTATCCTGGCGATTGACGTCGTTAAGCTGGAAACCTGCTGATCGGAGCAGTTGATCAGCCGCTGCGAGTAGTTTAACAGCTATATTCGGCTGCATTTCTGATCGAGCTATGCTACTTAGCCCAGCCAGGCATTCAGCAGTAATAAGTCTCTCTCCCAACTCGCGCTGTAGCTGCAAGCTCTCACTGAATAGCTCTTCAGCCAATTCATTGTGCCCCTCGTGGTGCTCCAAGTTGCCAAGATTGGACAGGATTATGGCAATTAGCTGCTTGGATCCAAGGTCGTGAGAAATCTTCATGCCTCGTTCATAAAGTGCGTGCGCGGCATCATAGTCGTTCTCATAGCGTGCATTTTCGCCCATGCTGATGAGCAGCAAGGCCATACCCTCGGTATCTCCAACGTCAGATAGTATGGCGAGGCTTCGCTCATAATATGAGCGGCTCCGGACATAGTCCCCTCGATCTCGCGCCAGGTTAGCGATAATTCTTAGCGTTCGACCTACACCCCGACGATCTGCCAGATCATTATAGAGCGCCAAACTTTCATCAAGATATGAAGCCGCCAATTGGAGATCGCCCCGCGCCCAGGCTACTTGGCCTGCTGCGTTCAGCGCCTCAGCTCTCAGTAATGGCTCGGAGCCTCCATGCGTCAAAAGTCCTTCTAACCATCTGCCACCTTCGTTCACGTTACCGCGAACAGTCCAGAACCACCACAGACTGAGGACCAGTCGCAAACCAAGCGTCGTTTCACTGTTAGCGTTGGCCCACCGTAGCGCCACCTTCATGTTGTCCTGTTCCTGTTCGACGCGTCTGAACCAAGTCACTTGGTTTGGACCTCGCATCTCCAGCTTAAAGGCTTCAGCAAAGGCCAGATAGTATTCGGTGTGTAAACGGCCTATTACCGTAGTTTCTTCTCTTCCCTCAAGCCGCCGCATTGCGTAATCGCGTAACGTCTCAAGCATCGTGAAGCGCGACTCTCCAGCTACTCCCTCTTCCCGCTTCAGCAGGTTCTTGTCAAGTAGCGACTCTATACCGTCCTTCGCATTGAACGCGAGGTCGTCCCTGGCGTTGCATACGGCTTCTGCGGCCCCGAGAGTGCAACCGCCAACGAACACGCCCAGACGAGCGAAGAGGATCTGCTCCCCGTGGTTGAGTAGGTCATAGCTCCAGTCAATAGCAGCGCTGAGTGTGCGGTGTCGGGCTGGCAGGTTGGCTGGTCCGCCGGTCAACAAAGGTAATCTGCCATCTATGTATGCCTGCATCTCTCGTGGCGAGAAGAGTCTAACGTGTGCGGCGGCAAGCTCGATAGCGAGGGGTAGTCCATCCAACCGGGCACAAATAGCTGCTACCGCCCCGGCATTCTGCTGAGTGAGCACAAAGTCGGATTTCACCGCTCTGGCGCGCTCTAAGAACAGGGCGATTGAGGGTATGCTCATCATGACTTGAACGGGCGGCAAGTTCTCGGGGTTCACGATGTCGAGAACGGGCACAGGAAACTGCTGTTCGCCATAAACGTGAAGCGCTTCACGGCTGGTTATCAATATTTTCAGGTGGAGGCATGAGCCGAGCAGCTCTAAGACGAACGGCGATGCGTCCAGCACCTGCTCGAAATTATCGAGCAATAAGAGCATCTGCTTATCGCTCAGCAACCGTTGCAAGGTGGCGAGAAGTGACTCGGCTCCTTTGTCGGGAATGCCCAGGGCGTGGGCAATAGCAGTTAGGACAAGGTCGGGATCAACTATGGGGGCAAGACTCACGAAGAAGACCCCATCCTCAAAGTGGTCGAGCAACTGCGCCCCTACCTCCAGACTCAACCGGGTCTTGCCAATGCCAGGTGGGCCGGTGAGGGTAAAGAGGCGCTCACTATCCAGAAGAAGCAGCTTGTGTAGGCTCTCTAACACTCGCCCTCGCCCGACCAGCGCGGTGAGTGGAGCAGGGAGATTAGTGAGGTGGGCCTTAGCAGTATGCAGCGTCTGCCAGAGCGCTCTCTCCATTGCGTGGGTGTTCAGTTGACCCTGGCCAAACTGGACGAAAGCAGGACGCTCGCCTTGAACAACACCGAAAACCTCGGCCAACAGTTCAGCCATCTGCTGGGATGCTGCTCGCTCGCCCGCCTCTATTTTGCGTACCATCGCGGCTGAGCACGAAATGAGCGCAGCTAGCTCTTCCTGCGTAAGGCGAAGCACCTTGCGCCGTTGTCTGAGCCATGGTCCAAACGAGGCTCTCTCGTCCATTGTGCATTGCCCTCTAAGCAGCCGATCACGCGACGTGGACATCAGCCGCCGGCAGTGAAGAATCTGTAACGCTCTTTGTAACGGCCATTATACCCTAATCACCCCTAAGATATGCACAAGCTTCTCTCGCGCCAAAAGATAATATTGTAGAGACGCAGCAATATAGGTCGTATCTAAGTGACTATAGGAGGAAGAAAATGAAAGGCATTAAGAATACCGCCCTAATAACAGGTGCAATGCTGATGCCATAAACGGCGACATCAAGAGCACGCTCAAAGTAGGACCCTCAAGCCCGATGATAGGACTATAAGCGGCATGGGCGCAAACTTCCGCGTGGGGAACTATGACGAATAATCTACTTACTTGCTTGACATCTGTCCGTAGCCTGAGTCAGGTCAAAGGAGCCTACAAGTAAATTATGGCAATTACAGTTCAGGCACAGAACAGGCACGGATCTGTACCTGGTGCGACTCTGGAGAATGAGTCCAGTGGAAGACGGTGCGCTCGCCTTTTACGGTAAGTTGCAACACGTGGTAAGTGGCGCATCATGCTACTTCGAGAGGTTGTCCGGCCTTCCGGAAGCACTGGAAAAGATGCTCGCGCAAGAGGCAGTACTTGATAGCCCAGACGAAGACATTGAACAGAAGGAGGGGTTGGAGATAGACGCCGTGTCAGGCACTTAATGATTAGCAGCAAGAGGAAGCATCAGACGCTGAGGATAGGTACAGCGATTCGATCAGCCGTCACGTCACGGAATCCCAATCCTGAACAAGCAACGAGGCCCACAGACACCTAAATGAACACATCGCTAAGAAGGAGAAGCGCACAATGAAGAGCATAAGCAGGCCAATCACGCAACTTACAGCCATTACCACTCTAATTCTGCTGGCAGTAATTCCAGTTCTTGTGAGCGTAAGCCAGGCCAACCATGCGTTGGCACGGAACGGGAGCCAGGGTGCGGCCCCAGGTCAACAGCAAAGTACAACGTCACGCGTCAACGTGCTCAGCGTAGACGGCACACTCAACATGCAAGACAAGTTTAGCAGCCTCGTCCCAAAGGGCTGGAGCACGGTGAACGAACCGGGGAACACACCGCGCTTTGAGCCCTCCGAGACTACCTCGGAAAAACCTAAGTCACCCAGGGTTGCGGGCGATGCGAGGTGGGACGATAGATTTGTCCTTCCCGGCACAGATAACACCATTCTTGCTATAGTCAGGAGTGGTAATGGCGATATATATGTAGCTGGCACTTTCACCATGGCAGGTGGCGTGCCCGCAAATCGTATTGCTCGGTGGAACGGCAATGCATGGTCTGCTCTGGGCAGCGGAGCCAATAGCACAGTCTATACACTAACCATTATTGGCAACGATGTATATGCGGGTGGCCTGTTCACTATTGCAGGCGGCGTCACGGTAAATCATGTCGCCAAATGGAACGGTAGTACGTGGTCTGCTCTAGGCGCCGGCACCGATGACCGTGTTTACGCCATAGCAGTCAACAATAATGGAGATATCTATGTGGGTGGCGATTTCACCACGGCAGGTGGCATTGCCGCGAACCACGTAGCCAGGTGGGACGGCACAGCCTGGTTTGCCCTCGGTAGTGGCACGAATGCTGTAGTGAACGCAATAACTCCCCTTGTGGAGAACGGTTCTCTGTTCGTAGGTGGAGCTTTCACTACGGCAGGCGGCTCGACAGCGAGCCGAATAGCTT
>JALYYZ010000265.1 GCA_030945985.1 Chloroflexota bacterium | reverse complement strand
CACCTGCCGCACGTGCGGCAGGTGCCTCAGCGGCAGCACGTAAAGGAGACGCTTCGGCCATGCCAATACCAGAATCGACGACGAGCACGCTTCCGCCCTGAGATCAAACCGCGATTGCAAATGCCTCCGAGGACGGCATGCACTCCCGGAGCAATCTCCTGAAGACTCAAATCAGACATTTCTCTCCCCTTTTGACATCATATATATGACAACATACATAGCACCCTGGCATCCTGCTCAATCAGGAATTTGCGCATCCTTCATTCTGAGTGCATGCGGAACTGAACTCAAGAGCGCCAAGCGCGAATCCACTTTCTGATGCTCATGCTTGTGGCAGTCTCGTGGCGGTTGCGCAAACTCCTGTTAGGGCGTGAACAATTCCCAATGGCCTTCGGAGACGACTTCAACGCTACCGTCGATCACTTTGCTGGCGGTGTCATCGTCAACCGCGTACCCCGGCACAGTCAACTTGGCGGCCCATTTTTCTGCGACGGGCAGCGTATTCTTCGGCAGATCCGGGTTGTCCAGGTGCGGAAACATCGCAAAATCGACCAGCCCCAGTGTCTTGTCGTCGTTGCTGTCGCTGTCGGTGTCGCCTGCGGCGGGCGGTCTCCACTCGACGAACTCCTGCCCGATGTTGGGGGCCAGCACCATGCTCCCGGCGCTCATTCCCACATAGACCGTCTCGCGAAGCTCCGGCGACGGCAAGAGGTCCGCCAGCCCCGACTGCTGCATCCAGTAGCACAGATACAGCGGATCGCCTCCTCCTACCAGCAGGGCGTCAGCGGCTCTGAGGTGGGGTAGCCAAGCTTCTTTCGGGATACTGGGAAGGGCAGTCAGCTCCAGCACTCCGAACGCTTTCCACTCCTGTTGTAGGAGATTTTGTGCCGACCGCCCGACAAAGAAGGGTCCGAGCGGTTGCTCTGCTGTGGGAACGAACAACGCAGTGGCCTCGGCAATCGGTTTGCCCATCATATCAACCAGCGCATTACGAATGCTGTTGTTCGTGATGCCACCAGAAGTCAGCAGCAGTTTCATGACTCCTCTTTCCTCTCCTTGCCGAATAATCGCTACGCTAAATGCGCTAAAACTCAGGAGTTTCCAGCCCAAGAACTCCGAGCATCAGGGCAAGCTCCCCGGCATGGCACAGGTCGTGGTCGAGCATCCCCCAGACGGTGCGCAGGCCATCTTTCTCCTGCTCCGACACCTGGCCGGGGTGGTGGGCGTGCTCCGTATCCGTGGTGGACGGCTCTATGTATGCACGCAGTATCCTCCATGTGTGTTGGAGCCCTGCCACTACCTCGGCGGCTGAGTGCGTAGGGTCGTCCGGCTCGTCCCAGTTCATCATTGGCTCAAGCGATGGGTCGTCTACGACCTTGTGTACCCACAGAGCACGCCCGCGCACGATGTGCTCGGCCTGCTCTCCTAACGTGCGCACATTGGGCGCGATGCGCATGTTCATTTGTGTGTTGCTTAGCAACCCAACCACGCGCACCAGTTCATCCTGCATGAACTGCCAGATCTCCAGCGCCCGTTCCGCCGAGATTTGCGATTGTGTCATTAGCTACTCCTCCGGTACGTCCGGCACATTCGTGTTGCTGGACGGGTTGTTCGATCGCCCGCTCGGTTTCGGCGCAGCGCCACACAATCTCTCGATGTAGCCTTTCAGCAGCGCCGACTTTACTTCCGGACTTCTATTACTTCAATCTAGCGCAGATATGAGATACGTTCCATAGTGGTTAGGAGAAAGAATTAGCCACAGATACTTATTCTCTACGTTCAAGTTCTTCAGGTGCCGGTTTCTGGAAGAACTCTATCCAGGGCTTCATACTTTCTTCGGAAATGTGGAAGCTCTCCTGTGTAGGTTGCGAATTCCTGACCCCAAGCCGCCTCAATAGCTCCTCTTCCGACACATCAAGAAAATGTACTTCACTGCTGGCTCCAAGGCGTTCCGCCCGCAGCCGGTAATCTTCGCGTTCTTCTCGTGCCCAAAAGCCAAAGTCGAGGATGACATTCGTTCCCAATCCCAACGCTCTGCCAGCGATATTCCAAAGCATACTCTCGATAAAACTATGTCGGGCATCATGTTCTGGCTCGTTCGCATCTTGACCAAAAAGACCAACATGCCACTCATCGGGTGTCAATCTGAGTCCTGACCGTTCATGTTCAAGCTTCTTTGCAAGGGTTGTTTTCCCTGAACAAGGAAGTCCAACCATCAGATGAAGAGTCGCCACACTTTTCACTCCCTCACGCAGCTCTAATAAGCTCTGCGCGGTCGTTGCTTGGGCTGTTCACGAGGGGCCCCACCCGGTATGTGCTGAGCTGGGTGTCAGGGTATGGTCGGAGCAGGCTCAAGAGCCATTCTGTCTCGTTAATACGGGGATCAAGCCACACTTCCTCATCTTCCCTCGAGAGGATCACAGGCATTCTCTCATGAAGACTGCGTATTCCAGGGCTCGCCTCGTTGGTGATGATAGTATAGGTCAGCAGCGGCTCGCCGTACTGCCCCTTCCACACATCATACAGACCCGCCACTGCTAATATCCGGTCCTCCAGACCCGCCATTGCCAATATCCGGTCCTCACCACTATCGTCGCCGGTCACCTGGACGCGGTAAGGTTGCTTTCCGCCAGCCCCGCCGGACGCAGACCATTCGAAATAGCCGGTGGCCGGCACCAGGCAGCGCTTGCCACTGAGTAGCTTACGAAAGGCCGGCTTCTGGGTGATGGTCTCGGCTCTTGCGTTTATCGTCGAGAAGCTTGTCTTCGGCGCCTTGGCCCAGCTTGGCACCAGTCCCCACTTCATCGTGACTAGATCCTTACCTCGGTTCTCAGCCGCCACGACGACAGGGTTTAGCTGACTTGGAGCAATGTTGTACCTCGGTTGCCAGTTCTGCCCTACCTCTCCAGCTTGCTCTGCAGTGACCCTGAACCTTGCCGCCAGCACTTGACCGATAACTATCAGATCGTATCTCCCGCACATGGTACACCTCCCTTTTTGCACGCCATACCGCCAGTTGGCAACAACACAATTATAGAACAAATGAGCTAACAAGGCAAGTCCAAGCACTACAAGTGTATGGTGGCCCCGCAATACGTTTGTGTCGGTTTAGCGTGCATTTGTCTCGCTCAGCTCGATACATTTATTCCTTCCGCCCGGTGCTTGTCTTGCGCCACAATAGACCCGTGCCATAACGGCGTGTCAGGAACCATGATATACCTCGAGATACCAGGCTTGACACGCCGCTCACGCGAACTAAGCAGCAAGTAAGTGGGGGAGGACCATGGACGAGAAGTCAGTAACGGGGAAGTGTCAGGACTGGGAGCATGGAATCTCCCCTGCCATGTTCAAACCGCCTGGGCAAGCCTCAGATCAGGCTCTTGCCTGCTGTTAGGCTGCCATCAGCAGGTACTGCAGGACGCCAAATCTCTGCTGAAACATACGTCGTTGTTCCCTTAAAGGTACCTTCTCTTTTACTTTTGTGCGATATCGGAAGTAGTCTCTCTGCTCATCGAATGCCTGACAGAAGCGTGAGGCTGCGTCGAAGGGGCTCTGTTGCAACAACTTGGGCAGGTACTACATCAAGTGCAATCGACCCGACATGAGTGATAGATATGGTGGCAAAGACTAATCCAAATCGGTTATTGCAACAGAACCCGGTAGGGTCACGTTCTCATAAATAAGTGTCACGTCTATCTCACAGCCGACAGACGGAAGACGTAGAATGCTC
>JALYYZ010000249.1 GCA_030945985.1 Chloroflexota bacterium | reverse complement strand
GTCGAGCACTCCCCAATAGATTCGCGTGACGAAATCACCGGTAATAGCAATGAGATCGGGGTCTTGTCCATTGACTGTTTCGACTATCTTGTTCAACCGGCCTGCGGGCATCCACTTCCCCGCGTGTATGTCGCTGATCTGCACTATCCGGTAGCCGTCCCAGGATTGCGGCAGATCAGGCAGCGTCACGTCGATATGGCAGACCTCTATCCAGTTTGGCTCCCACTTCACGGCATAAGCGAGAAGGCCCAGGCCGGCCGCCATTGTGAGCCCAGCGCCAATACCAGCCAACAGGGCAGGTATGGCACTCCTATGTTTGCCCTTCAACATTAGCAAAGTTCCTCCAACAAGGCATACGCTATCTACAAGTGGAACTAAACAGTACACTGACGCCGCCTGTGCTAACGTGCGGTTCAGCGGATGATTGTCTACGCGACGCGCTGGACCCACAATCAAGGTTATGGCTGGATAGAAGAAGTTCACCAGTAGCAACCAGCTAAAACAAAAGAGGGAACACTGCCCTGGAAGCAATGTTCCCTCTTTTATTCACCTCTTCTCAGCTATGAGCCTTGCACTCGCTGAGGGTGAACTCCTTCATAACCATCACCTGGCAGAGCGCCAAGATTTGCTGCGCCACCGCTACTGGTCGGCTCTATTTCGCTCTCTGACTCAGTAGCCGAGTTGTCCGTTACAGAGTTACGGATCTCGCCGGGCGTGTCAGCGATCGACGTACTCTCCGACGTGCTCTCCTGTGTACTTGCGCTACTATGTCCAATGTGTGACCCTGTGGCGGTTACTATCTCACTGATGAGCCCAAACCTTGCTGTATAGTCATCTTCTCCAGCCTCGGCAAGGTGCCCCACACCCGACATGTGCTCAGCGCCCCAATCAAGGCCGGCCTGCTGGGCCATCTGGCGCATTACCGAGGTATCACCGCTCTGGGCGGCGGTTATCAAGGTCTGGCATTCGCTCTCATCAAGGTCATAAAGTTCCAGTGTCGATTGTGGGTCCTGCGCCACACGCTCAGCAAAGCCGGGATCTTCATGGAATCGCTGCAAGGCAAGGACCAATCCTCTTTCACTCATCTGACTATCCTCCTATTCACTACATAAGGTTACCTCAGCAATTGAAGTGCCACAGTAGATTGCATATTACAGAACGAGGCGCCCCTGTAGAGGCTGCTCCGCGTAACATGCAATATTCTGTTTACAATTAACGGACCACACTTGAGGGTTCGACATAGCCTTCTAATCGGTGTCCTTTGGCATTGCGTCACTCTTTTTCGCATCGAGCCAACTCGTCGGATAAGATGGGTCATCATATTCGGCCGCCCACCTTGTGAGTTTGAGGGGCCGAAAAGTGTCTACCATTACGGCCAACTCTCCCGTTTCCTCCTTACCGATAGAAGCCTCGGCTGCCCCCGGGTGAGGGCCATGAGGGATACCGTGCGGGTGGAGCGTAAAGGAGGCAACATCTATCCCGCGACGGCTCATAAAGCTGCCATTGACATAGTACAGCACTTCCTCGCTGTCTATATTGGAATGATTGTAGGGAGCAGGTATTCCAAGCGGGTGGTAGTCGTATTTGCGCGGCACAAAGGAGCAGACCACGAAGTTGTGAGCCTGGAAGGTCTGGTGAACAGGCGGTGGTTGGTGAACGCGCCCGGTGATCGGCTCAAAGTCCTCTATGTTGAAGATGTATGGGTAAAGGTAACCGTCCCATCCGACAACATCGAGCGGGTGGTGATCGTAGTAATAGGCGGTGAGCAAGTTGTTGGCCTTGACACGTACCTCGAAGGGACCTTTGCCGGCTTCTTCGCCGGTGACCGGCAGCAGTTGCTCGGGCACTCGTATGTCGCGCTCACAATAGGGCGAGTGCTCCAGGAGTTGTCCATACTCGTTATGGTAGCGTTTAGGTGGGGCGATATACTTACCTTCTATCGTTAGCCAGCGCTGTGGCGTGCCCTCGTCGGCCACAATGCGGTAGGTGGTGCCATGTGGAAGGAGAACGTAATCGCCCTCACGATAAGACAGCGTACCGAAAACAGTCTCAAGACGCCCGCTGCCTTCATGGATGAAATATAGCTCGTCTGCCTGGCCGTTCTTGTAATAGTAATTCATCGGCTCATTAGGCAGCACAATGCCCAGCCGGCAGTCATCATTGTACATCAACACACGCCGGCCCGAGATAGGGTCGCCTGTCGGCTTAGCCGCTTTGGTGCGCGTGTGGATGTGGCGCTGCACCTGCTGCTTCCACTCCTGCAACTCCGCCACCTCGCAGGGCTTGATGTCCACTACGCGCACAGGAGGGTGGTGGTGGTAGAGGAGCGATGCGCAGCCCGAGAAGCCCTCCGTGCCGAAAAGCTCTTCTGTGTAGAGTTCGCCGTCAGGGCGGCGGTGCTGTGTATGGCGCTTGTGAGGGATGTTACCTAGTTTGTGGTAGAACGGCATTGCGGGGGCCTCCTTTTGGCTATGGCCGGGTAGCCTGGTTAGGTTGTTATTTCATCGTGGGTTAGCTCTGCCTGGAGACAGCATTTACCCGGCCTATGTCACCACTGCACATCAACCGGATAAAGAGCAAAGACCGGGTCACGGCTGAGGAGAACTGCGCCTTCCACCATTGCTTGGGCAATCATCAGCCGATCAAATGGGTCTTTATGGTGCATAGGAAAGTCGTCAAGTGCGAAGATGTGTTCAAGCTTTATCGGCATTATATTTATCCGGTTAAGTTGCTCTTGGTCAGTGATTATCTTTGCCAACGATAAAGTAAGTTGCATCTTTCCGAGTTGTAGCTTGATCTGCATCTCCCAAACTGCAGCTAGACTGAGTAGCAGCGTGTTTGCAGAGTCTTGGCATAGGGCTAACACATGAGGCGAGAGCTTGCGTTGCTCGTTCGCCCACCAGATGAAGGTGTGAGTATCCAGGAGTAACCTCAATTTCCGCCAAGCCAGAACTCATCCGGAAGAGGCTCATCAAAATCGTCGCTGGTCCAGATCGTTCCAGCGTGTAGACCTGGTATGCGTGGCGTAAACTTATCCGACCCGAGAGTGTTCTCTCCGGTCACTGGCACAAGACGAGCTATAACATGGAACTCGTCCGTTAGAATTACTTCAAGTCCCTTTTTCACGAGCGAAATTAGCTCAGCCAAATCCACATGCGGATCGTGTATGTCGATTGTTTTTACGCCGTTCGCCATCTACTCCATACCTCTTAGCTCGATTATACAACAGGCTTGGTTTTCCGACCCTCTATTCGATGAGTGCATCAGCCAAGTCGGGACCATGTCCCGCGAATCTGCGAAACCTCACACCATGCAGACACAGTTGGTTTTCCCGCAACTAAAGCGACTCGAACTCCTCAATGTCGATGCCGGCCTGTCGTAGAATACTTCTTATTGTGCCAACAGGTATTTCTCGGTGCTTCGGCACAGTTGCTGTCCGTAATCCCTGTTCTAGCTGTTTAGCAAACTTTATATGGCTTCCCTTCTGGCTGACTTCCACGAAACCCGCCGCTTCCAGTTTACGCTTGACTTCACGATACGGCAGCGGCCTAAGCGGCACTAATTTCGACCTCTAGTGTTCGCCTCTGTGGATATAGAGTGGCTCTCGGGGGCTCAAAATGCAACTCCAAAGCCTCTCTTAGATTAGCAAGGGCCTCTTGTTCAGTCTTCCCCTGGCTGGCAACATCAACTTCCAGGCACTGGGCAACGTACCAATTGCCTTCCTGCCATACACTTGCGTTGAAAATCTGTTTCAATCTCAGATACTCCCTTGTTTATACCAGGTACCCTCACCAGGAAAACTGTGGTCGCCACTGGCTCGATGCCTCCCAAATCTATTATACACTTGCCTGGACATGCGCTTTGTTGTCTGCTTGGGTGGCTTGATGTGGCTACCCCCTGGCTACCTCCCATAAACCTTGCTGCTTCCAACCTCCTCTTTGCCTGGTGGCAAGGAAAGGGTCTAAGCGGCAGTAGCCTTGCCCCACGTTCCATCATGAAGGAGAAGTTGCCTCCTGCAACTTCTCTGCCAGCCACAGGTTCACCAATGTCTCAGGCTGTACACCTCGCACATGAGCCTGGGCCTCTACCTGTGCGTAAACATCGGGGCCAAGGGTCACCCTCCGCCTGCGTTTGGCCCTGACCTCAAACTCTACCTCCCGCGTCTGGTCCCAGTAGTCAGCCACGCTATGGGTATCCCAGAAATGGGCTACTTCCTCCAGTGTGCGGGCTCTTGAGATACTCGTAGGTTGCACTTCGCCATTTTCGTTCATATAGCCCCCGTTCATTCTTCAGCATTGGCACGTCTAACCATGTTGTATTACTCTCCCGGCTATTCAATGTCACAAGCGCCAACGGAGCAGGCGGTGAGAAACCATTAGAGCTATAAACCGGTATCGAGAAGTTCCTCAATGATCTCCATCTTGAAGTCCTCTAGTTGCTCGGGCTGCGCCAAGCGTGGGCTATAAACTGGAGCCGCACCCGCTACCTGCATAGTGGGAATTACTACATAGACCTTTATGTTATCAGGTAGTCGCATTTCGGTCTTCAGGCGAACGAGGCCCTGGTCAGTTACACCTTCAATTGTCACAATATTCACTCTTCTTACTCCTATGCAACTTCTATTTCGCATGAGGGGTCTATCAAGCAGAGTGCCGGTCTGCAAAGCCGGTGCGCTGCTGCGCGGCCACTTGTTCACGTAAGTCGCGAAGCTCCTCAGCACTCTCATCCGGCGGTTCTTCTTGTAATCCTGCGTCTATCAACTGCTCTGCATGGCGAACTCGCCACACTGCATTGCCAACGAGGCTGCACTACGGTAGAGGACGGAGCGTGTAAGTTAGCCATCATAACAGTCGGCCAGCATTTCGGCGGCTTATCGCTCCAGTTCGAAGGCCCTATGAGTCAGTTCCCCAGCTATCTCCAGGTCGCCAAAACGTTGGGCATACAAGGCATAATCGGTATAGGACATAGCTTTACGATGTACATCTCTAACGGGCGTTTGGAATATCATTTCATCACCACGCAGGCACTTCCATCTTGAGCCTGGAGAGGTCAAGGTTACACGGTTGGCGCATGCTGCGATTGTTCTGAGATGACCACTCCCTTTTTCGGCCCTGCCAATCTGTTCCTCAAGACTCCCAGCCGCTCTATTTCGAGATCGACCTCGTCTCCCGGCTTGAGCCAGCCGCCCGTGTTCTCCGGCCTCAGTTCCAATATACAGCCGGTGCCCACCGTGCCGGAGCCTAACACATCCCCTGGACGCAGCCACACATCAGTGGAGGCCCACTCTATCATAGCGGCGAAGGTGTGGGTGAGCGTGTTGGCATTGCCGCGCGATAGCTCTTTGCCGTTGATGCGAGCAGACATTTGCAGGTCGTAGCGCGTCTCTGCGGCATAACCCACTCTCCTATCCTCAAGCTCATCTGGTGTGACCAGCCAGGGGCCTAGAGAGTTAGCGAAGTCTTTGCTCTTAGCGGGGCCCATACTCAGCTTGGCCTCGAAGTTGCGCCAGGTGTCGCGAGCGCTCCAGTCGTTGAGGATCAGGTACCCGGCTATATAATCGTTGGCTTCTTCCGCACTTATGTCGCGGCCCGGTTTGCCGATGACGCAGGCAATTTCAAGCTCATAATCGACTTCTTTCGAGCCTCTGGGGAAAGGCACGTCTCCAGGGCCATAGACGGCTCCCGGATTCGAGTAGTAGAAGACGGGGTGATCATACCACTCGGGGATCATATCGAGGCCACGAAGGGCACGCGCCGTTTTGACGTGCTGCTCAAAGGCGTAGAAGTCGCGTATGGTACGCGGGAAGGGAATGGGCGCGAGTAGTTGCACATCGTCCAGGCTCTGAGAAGACCCCCACAGTCCCTCTTCATCGGCACTGACTATCTCACACAGGTCCTGCAAGCGCTGCATAGCAACGGCACCACCGTCGAGTAGCTCGAGCATAGTGACGGGCGGACGGTCGTGTGACGTGCCACCACGCTTCTTATTGAGCCACTCGTGAGCGGCCTCCAGGTTTAGCACACGGGGGGTCTGGCCATCATTTGCAGGCAAAAAGATGCCGACATGGGTATCCTGCCCTTCCACTCTATCGGGAGCGGTGCGGTGCAGATGAGAGAAGGTTACTAATTTCACTCCGGCTCCTGGTTGTCGGTTAGCAGCAGCAGTACATCAGGGCTGCCCGTATGTCATCAGGTTCCAGGTGCGGATACTGGGCTAGTATTTGCGGTTCAGTCATCCCCTGGGCAAGCAAGCGCACCAACAATTCAACAGGGATACGTGTGCCCCTGATGACGGGCTTGCCCGTCATGACGCCCGCCTTTATCTCGATGCGCTGTAACAGATGCATATCGCTCATAACCGTACCCCTATAGGTTTCCGCGCTCTGCCTGATCGCGCTCGATTGCCTCGAAAAGGGCTCTGAAGTTGCCTTTGCCGAAGCCCCGAGAGCCATGACGCTCAATAACCTCGAAGAAGACCGTGGGGCGGTCCTGCACGTTCTTGGTGAAGATCTGTAGGAGGTAGCCCTCGTCGTCACGGTCGATCAGTATGCCCAACTCTTCCAGTTGGTTGAGGTCTTCCTTGATCTGGCCCACGCGCTCAGGCACTTCCTCGTAATAGGAATGCGGCACCCTCAGGAACTCCATACCGTTCTTCTTCATGTTAGTGACAGTGGCCACTATATCCCCTGTTATGAGGGCCAGGTGCTGCACGCCTGGGCTGAGATAATAGTCCAGGTACTCTTGTATCTGAGACTTCTTTTTACCCTCGGCAGGCTCGTTGATAGGGAACTTGACGCGCCCGGTGCCATCTTGCATAACCTTGGACATGAGGGCCGAGTACTCAGTAGAAATGTCCTTGTCCTCGAAAGAGATAAGCTGGTTGAACCCCATGATCTTGGCATAATAGTCGACCCAGTAGTTCATCTTGCCGAGTTCGACGTTGATAACCTGGTGGTCCACAGCAGCCACGCCGGTGGGTATGCCAGGCATGTCACGTTTGTGGTAGCCGGGCATGAAGGTGCCCGCATAATCTTCTCGGTTGATAAGGGTGTGTATTGTGTCTCCAGCGGCGGCAATCGCGGCCTTGCGTATACGGCCCTTGTCACTCTCAACCCAGGTGGGCTCCAGCACACCTCTCGCGCCACGCTCGATGGCTGTCTTGTAAGAGTAGTCTACATCGGGAACACGCAGGGCTATATCCTTGACGCCGTCGCCATGCCGGTGGACATGCTCAGCAATAGGGCCTTCGGGCCCCAATGGAGCAGTGAGCACAAAGCGGATCTTCTTTTGCTCCAGAACATAGGAGGCGCGGTCACGTATTTGTGTCTCGGGCCCGGCATAAGCTGTGATATTGAAACCCATAATACTACGGTAATAATGAGCCGCTTGCTTGGCATTACCGACGTAAAACTCAATATAATCTATACCTTGTATGGGGAAGGTGTCTTCACCCTCTGCAAGTTTAGCAGCGGCAGCCGAGCGCGGCTCCACAGTTGCGCTTACGCTGCCATTTGCGTCATGGCTTTCAACCTGGTGGCCGTTTGCCGAGGTGAGTTTCTCTTCGGTTTCCATGCCTGCCTCCTACTCTTGTGTTCACTACATCTTTGTAGACAAAAGGCGCTATTGTTCATGTTCATAGTCCACACGGATAGTAGTGCAAGAATAGCACCGGAACCTTTGGGTGTCAAGATTTTCGCGCACCCGGACAAGGACTTATGCGTGCTAAATCACGCGAGGCATATCAGGCGTGAGCTAGTCATGCACATTGCCTTGACCGGCAGAGCCCCTGTGCTTGCTGCTTGCTGTGCGGGTGGGGAGTTTGTTAGCACGCATAAGCCCTTACACCCGGACGGCAGGATAGCAAGACAGTATCATGCAGGTTCCGGTAGGCTGCCCCAGCCTATCTAGAGCCGATGGCGTATCTTTTCCAGGATGCAGAGATCGGCTCTGCCCGCGCCCAGCACGGTATTCACTTCGTTGCTGGTGGTCAGGTAGCCGCCGGCCAACGTCGGTATATGGGCCTCATTACGAATGCGGTCGGAATAGTGCGTGAGAAAGCCACGTCCATATAGCGGGCGCGAGTTGGGCGTAGTCTGCCCCACGAGCACCTGCACTAGATCGCAGCCATGCACCTTCAACATGCGGGCAAACTCTACAGCATCATCGACCGACGTGCCTCCGGGAGCACAATCATCGGCGTTAATCGCTACTGATAGTGGCTTGTCCGCCGGCCAGGCAGCGCGTACAGCATCAAGTAGATCAAGAGGGAAGCGCACCCTCCCCGCCAGATCACCACCGAAGTTATCGCTCCTCACATTGGTCAGAGGAGACAGAAACGAGCCAAGAAGATAGCCATGCGCCATGTGGACCTGCACCATATCAAAGCCTGCCTCGGCAGATCTGCGAACAGCACCAACGAAGTTCTCTATTACCTCGTCCATATCATCACGGCTCATCTCCCGAGGTGTCTGGCTGCGGGATGTGTATGGCAGAGCGCTGGGAGCAAGCAGGGGCCAGGCATCTGACAGCAACGGACGGTCTAGTCCCTCGACACGTGGGCGAGCGGAGCCTCGGCGGCCCGCGTGGCTCAGACATATGCAAGCCATTGAAGAGCCTTTATGCGCAGATGCTACCATCTCCGCCCATCTTTGCATCTGTTCATCGTTGTACATGCCGGTATCCTGGGAGGTAATGCGGGCCTCCGGCGATACGGCGCATATCGTAGTGATTAGGAGACCTGGCTCGCCCTGTATGATGCCGGACATGTCGGCTGTTTTGTCCGGATAGTCAGAGAGCAACGAGCCGTCGCGTGCCGGTGCCGGTGGGGCCTGCGCGACCAGACGATTCAAAAGAGTGATCTCTCCCAGGCGAAGGGGAGCAAAAAGCGGAGGGGGAGCAACTTTAGCGGCAGACTCCTGGGCCGGGAAATCAATGCCGGGAGTCGTGCGTTCAGCGTTGGTGTAGAAATCCATGTCAAGGGCATCACCAAAGTTGGCATCGCGGAAATGGAGATCACTGTAGGTAATGCGACCTGAGCGCGTGAGAAGTTGGAAGGCAAACTGGTAGGGTCGCAGGCCCAGGTATCGTTTGATCGTCTCGAAGTAAGCCTGGCTCTCGCCCGCCGCACGCTGGAATGTCTCGACAACAGGTTTGCGCTCAAGCTCATATGCGTTGAGGGCCGCAGGTATATCGCTATAGCGCTCCAGGGCATTAGCCAGCGCTACTGCGTCTTCCATTGCGAGTTTTGTACCCGCACCTATGGAGAAGTGAGCCGTATGCGCAGCATCGCCGAGCAGCACAACGTTTGGAGCTTTGCAAGCGAGATCGGCACTCTGATAAGTCCAACGTTTCGTCTTAAGTGTAGGAAAGCTAACCCATTTGGAGTTGTTGGACAAGAGTTGAGCCTCGCCCAGGTCACCGGCAAGCAGCTGACGGCAGTATGCAAGGCTGTCAGCTTCGCTCGCCTTATCCATACCGGCACTCAGCCAGGTGGCTTCGTCACACTCTACTATGAAAGTACTGTTCGTACCGCTGAAAGGATAGGCATGCACCTGAAAGAGGCCGTGACTATTTTCGTGAAAGATAAAGTTGAAGGCATCTAACACCTTCTCGGCTCCCAGCCAGATGTACCTGGCGCGGCCCATCTCCATATTCGGCTTAAAGTGCGCTTCGTATGTGCGGCGCGCGAGGCTATTCACCCCGTCTGCGGCAATAAGCAGGTCACACGCGGGAAGATCATCCAGGCTGTTTATCTCCTCACCAAAGTGGAGGTCTACACCTAGCTCTCGACAGCCGGCCTGCAGGACACCGAGTAGGCGCTTGCGCGAGATGCTGGCAATTACATGGCCCGCGCAACGTATTGTCTCGCCTCTGTAGCGCACATCGATGGAGTCCCAGATCACAAACCCCTCGGTAATCTGCTCGTACGTCTTATAATCTGCGCGCTGGAAGGAAGCCAGGGTGCGGTCGGAGAAGACTACCCCCCAGCCATAAGTCACATCGGCGGGATTGCGCTCGATTACCGAGATATCAGCGTCAGGATCAGCCTTCTTGATAAGAAGCGCGCAGTAGAGGCCCGCAGGCCCGCCGCCCAGGACGACAATTTTGGGTCTGCGCTTGATGTTCTTCGATCTTGCAGGCATTGAGGCTTTCTTTTACTCAGGGTCTATAAAAATATGACTTTTCAATTATGTCGGCCTAATCAAGCATGAGCACGCAGGCAATTGCGCAATGAGTGTAAAGTTATTCTTTTACTAAGGATGGTGGCTGTCAGGTAAGTGTCCGGTGAATAGCGGGCATAAGCTCGCTGAGAGCAACCCTACATGATCTAGATCTACTACTCTACATCTGCATTGAGGATAAAGCCGCACCAAGCCTATTGAGCTGATCTATGTGGGCTGTAGTGGGAAAGAGGACCAGGTCATCGCATCCCGCTTCACTATAGCCTCGAACAAACTGCGCGATTGCCTGGGGTGTAGTAAGAATGCCTGCCGCTATCTTATCGGCAAATGGGCCTGTGAAAGCATAGTAATCTTTGAGGTAAGCTGCGCCCGACTGGGCTTCATCTTCGCCTCCGAGTGCAAAATAGCCCTGCGCCCACAGTTGAGGGCTGCCAGGACGCCCAGCGTCTTGCCATGCTGCACGGGCTTTATCGGCCGCACGCGCGAACGCCCTCGGAGGGCCACCGCCATGCACGTAACCGTCTGCATAGCGTGCCATACGGGCGAAACCGTGCTCGGTGAGCCCGCCAACAAGCAGGGGCGGCGGCTTACCATCAGGCACGGAAGGGCAGGGAGAACTTTCCCAGAGATCACGCAGGGTTGCGAGTTGCTCGTCCAGGCGCTTGCCCCTGGAGACGTAAGGCACGCCTGCCGCGTCATAGTCGTCTCGCCGCGCACCTACAGCCAGGCCCAGTACGAGCCTGCCGCCGGAGAGCGCATTTATGGAAGCTGCCATTTTGGCCAGCATCGCAGTACTATGCAGAAGCCCCACCACGATGGTGCTGGCCAGTGTGACGCGCTCGGTCACGGCAGCTGCTGCTGCCAACGAGGTGAGGGGGTCGTAGCTACTATAAACAAGGCGGTCCAACACACCCAGGCTTGAAAAAGGCCCCGCGTCGGCTTCACGCGCCCATTGCACGATTAAACGCCCATCCGCGCCAGGGATGGTTGTGGGGAGTCCGACACCTACTCTCATTGACGTTCGTCCTCACTCGTTGATGTGGTGAACGCCCCACATAAAGAGAGCGCATGAGGAGTATGCCACAAAGAGGTCCTCGGCTCAAGTAATGATCTGTTCCCGTGAAAGAGCGGACTCAGCTAACCCCCAGTTCCTCCTCGAGCGACCTCTTGGGGAAAGAGCGCTCCTTTCCATAAACAAACAAATCAAAACATTCCGTGCTTTGATTTGTTTGTTCTACTTTCAAAAGCTAATACGATAGGCGACCTTCAGGCTTGAGAGAAGTCATCTCGCAGCAGACAAACAATCGGAACCCTCCAGGTTTCGATTGTTTATTCTTCCTTCCATCATGCAAGGTGGATAGAAGAGGCACTGATGCCTATATACATGCAGACTCTCTAACACTACAACGACGCTTCGTGCCTGGGGCTCCCCGCTGCTACCTCAATAGCAGCACCAGGATAGCTGTTTCGTGCCTTGCTCTGAGCCGTTTTCCAGTCCGATCAAGAATCTGCCGGTGTAATACTAAGCAGCAAGAGCAGAGTAGATCAAGGATCAGAGGAGGGGAATGGGCTGTATAGTTGGGCTCTCTTGAGGTGATGCAGTCGGAGCTACGGAACTTTCCGGCAGAGGAACAACCGTAGGTTCGACACGTATAGATGTCGGAGTCACCTGTGGGGCATTCGCGGGCTCCGTCGGTCTGGACTGAGTTGACTCTATAAGGACAGGCAGTGTGGGTTCAACGCGGATAAAGGTAGGTACGAACCTTACGGTTGGGTTGGGCGAAGGAGTATGGATCGTTGTGCCGGTGCCTGTGCCTGTGCC
>JALYYZ010000242.1 GCA_030945985.1 Chloroflexota bacterium | reverse complement strand
CTAATGTAACGGTCCAAAAGGGCTCAAAGGTCCTCGCGCCCCCGACAAGGAGCCGGCCCACAACGCCCGCCGATCAAGAGGCAGATACCGTACAAGTTTGGCCTCACTTGGTCGTGATCGAGTTCCTGGGAGCCGTGATCATCACGATCAACCTGGTGCTTCTCGCTACTCTCTTCAACGGGCCGTTGGAGGCGCTGGCTAACCCCGATAAGACGCCCAACCCATCAAAGGCGCCATGGTACTTCCTGAACCTCCAGGAGTTGCTGTTACACATGAATCCCGCCCTCGCGGGGGTGATAATACCCACGGTCGCACTGGGCCTTGTCGCCATCATCCCCTTCGTTGACAGGAACACCAGGGGACTGGGTGTATGGTTCTACAGCCCACGTGGAGGACGTATTGCCGTCTTTACTGCGATTTATACCACCGTAGTATGCGCATCATTGGTCGCGCTGGACAACTTCTTCCCACTGAAGGCGAACTTTACTAACTGGCTCAACCCGGGCGACGCAACCCACGGGGCAGGTTTCCTGTCCTTTTTGACAAACATAATGACTGGTGTAGTAGGCGGTCCTGGCGTTGACCCCGCCACGGCCAAAGCTACGGCCCTCGGTATTATGATCGAGACGGTCGTATCGTGGGTAATTCCCATCCTGGCCTTTGCTATATTCCCAATCCTGCTGGTGATATTGCTCAAGATTGCCTTCAGGGGCATAGATCTGAGCGAGATAATAATTGCTCTCTTCACCGGCTTCGTTACCGTTTACTGGGTGCTCACCTTTATAGGCACAGCTATGCGAGGCCCCGGTATGCAGCTCTTCCCGCCATGGGCGGTACCCGCCGGATCTGAAGGCGGCTGACCTTATTCGAGCTTTTCCCATTCTTGTTGCTTTAGGAGTCTGACATGCAAATCGCTGATAAGAGGGCTAATCGCGATACATTAACGCCTCGTACGGGTGTCGAAGGGGTTAATCGCCCTGAAGATACAGCGGGCGGTATAGTAGCACCCAAGTCGCGTCGAGATTTCCTCAAGTGGGGTTTGTTCGGCTCGCTGCTACTTATGCTAGGCGGCTTCGGACAGGCATTTTTAGCCTATTTCTACCCAAAGAAAGTTGGCGCTTTCGGTGGCAAGATTGCGCTGACCGGCGCTCTCAGCGACTATCCGCTAAACAGCGTGACCCCCGTTCGCGAAGGGAAGTTTTACCTTTCGCATACGCCCGATGGTCTACTCGCACTCTACTGGAAGTGCAAGCACCTGGGCTGCACGGTACCATGGAAGCCGGACGAAGAGTTCCAGGGCAACTCTGGTGTGTTCCACTGCCCATGCCATGGGTCGGTATACCTGCGCACAGGACAGAACGTTGCGGGCCCCGCGCCCGCACCACTGGACCTGATGGCTATCGATCTTTCAGGTGGCAAGATCACTGTAAACACAGGTAAGATAACCACTCGCGTTCGAGCTCAACCGAGTGACGCAGTCAAGGTATAAAGAGCAATTACTTTCGACCCCTGAAGGGTTGTGTGGAGAGTAGACATGCGCGATAAGGTAATTCTAGGCGTTACTCTGTCGATAGTTCTTCTGCTGACGCTGGTTATCTATGGGTTGGTAGACACCAATAGGGGTCCCACCACTACGGAGGCCAAGCTGGAGCATGATGTGAACCAGGGCAGAGTGCTCTTTGCATCGTACTGCATACAATGTCATGGCCCTCTGGGCGAAGGCTGCATAGGCCCTGCCCTGAACAGGGCGCAATGGCACCCCAAGATCAACGGCGCGAAGAACCCAAATTATGACGAAGCATCACACGACTTTATCAAGAAGACCCTCATAAACGGGCGTGCCGCCAACCAACCAGGCATACAAATGCCTGCCTGGTCAACAACAAACGGTGGTGCGCTCAACGACGAGGAACTCGAAGAGCTTATTGCGTTTATTCAGGGAGGCGATTGGAGCCAGACGCTGCAGTACGCAGTTTCTGCAGCCAATCTGAACGAGCCTCTCCCTTCGTACAAAGGCTTTCCTGACAACCAATTGCAGAAGGTAAAAGAGACCATGCTTGCCAAAGGTTGCCTGAACTGCCACCAACTAGGCAAGGCAGGCGGCGCGGTTGGAGCGGTGCTTTCCGATGTCGGTAGCCGCAGGACGGCGCAGTGGCTCCGCAACTGGATACATGATCCAAAGTCCGTAGCGGCCAAGGACCGCGGGCCTAACCTCTGGCTCGTGGCTCCCACTGCTACTATCCCACCTCCCGAGAGCCCTGTGGTAAGCCTCACCCCGAGCCCCACGGCCCAGATATATCCGATGAATGCCACGTATATGCCCACCATTCCAATGACCGACGAGGAGCTGAACCTCCTGGTAAATTATCTCTCGCACGCCCGCACGACCAAGTAGGGGGACGGAGAGGCATGGAGAAGTCATGGCTAGGCTAAGCAGCCTCTACAACAAGAATAACGGCGAACGGCGGCTCTCACCTCGCGGACGGGCAGCGGCAATGCTTGTAGGTCTTATGGCCCTGGGCTCCGCATTCAGTATCTTCAACGTACCTTTAGCATCGTCCGCCGCCAACTCAATAGAAGTAGTACGCATAGCTGAGGCTGTGCCCTTGGCCGCCGGTTCACAGTTGTGGGACCGTGCCAAAGAAGCCGAGATACCTCTCAGCGCGCAGCAGATTTACCAGCCCGGCGGCGGCTCAACTCGCTTTGTACGAGTAAAGGCGCTTGAAGATGGGCACTCTATTTCATTTCAGGTAAGCTGGGACGACGACACACGCAACGACACGATCGGGAACATACCTAGCGACGCGGCGGCTATACAGCTGCCTATAGAACCTTCTCACCTCCCATACCAGTGCATGGGCCAGAGCAGCAGCAAAGTGAACATCTGGCAGTGGAAAGCTGCCCTTGAAAAGCAAGGGCTGGAAGAGCTGGGCAGCAACGCCGGCAGCGCCAACAATAATCCAGGCATAAGGAACCTCACCAGTAACGGCATCTGCAAGGCAGTTGACACGCCTGGTATTGATCCGGAGGCTCATTCCTTCCACGATGGCAAGATGTGGCATGTGATCTTTACACGAGCGCTCTCGAAGGGCGATCTCGGTACTGCGCCGCTGGTGGAAGGGACAAACAGCGCCATAGCCTTTGCCGTGTGGAATGGAGCGCGCGGTGAGGCCCGCGGTATGAAGGCGGTCTCTACCTGGAATACACTGATGTTCCCGGCGCCCAATGGCAGTAACGTAGGAAATCTGCTGACACTTGGTTTTGTAGTTCTTGTTTCGGCCGGTGTGGTAGCCTACTCCATGCGACGCTTCGGGGCGGCTTAGCATTCATAATATTTATTCCAGTCCCGGAACAAATATTAAGGTGGGGCACAAGTAGTGTAAACGCGCCATCTACGTGCGGCATAAATGGTGGTTATGGAGGGGATGCATGAGTTTAGCAAGCAGGGACATTGCCTACGCCCAGGGACGCACAGGTTTTTTGACCGGAGAGGGAAGCGCTTCTCGTAACTTTCTCTACTCGGCGATAATGTGGCTGACCATCGCCGACTTCGTAGGGCTGATAGCCGCTTCGGAGATGATTAGTCCTGACTTCCTTGCCGGTATCCCCTGGCTCGTCTTCGGGCGTATGCGTCAGATGCACACCAACGGTGTGCTCTTCCTCTGGCTTTCGATGATGCAAGTCGGCTCATTCTTCTATATAGTTCCTCGGCTCTGTGGTGTGAAGCTCTATAGCGAGGTTCTGGGCAACGTCACGATGATCCTGTGGAACGTTATGGGCATCGGTGCGTATCTGACGCTGGCAAACGGCTTGACGCAGGGTCGCGAGTATGCCGAGTTGATTTGGCCCCTGGACGTGATGGTTATGCTCGTCCTGCTCATGTCGGGATACAATATATTCCGCACAATCATGAGCCGTAAAGAGAAAAAGCTCTTCGTTTCCCTGTGGTATATTATGGGCACAATGATATGGATGCCTATGCTCTATTTCGTGGGCAACGTCATGTGGCAGCCGTTGCTGCCAAGCGACCAGACCAATTTAGCGGGCTTCCCGTCAGGAGGGTTGACGGGCATAGCTGACGTGACCTGGAACTGGTTCTACGGACACAATGTGCTCGGCTACTGGTTCACTACCTCAGGGGTGTCTATCGTATACTATCTCGTGCCGGTTATCACCCGGTCACCTCTCTACAGCCATCTTCTCTCACTGATAGGCTTCTGGTCTATCGCATTCTTCTATGGGTTGGTTGGACAACACCATATCCTCGCCTCTCCAACACCGGGGTGGCTCAAGACGCTCGCCGTTATCGGCTCGTTCGGCCTCTTTATCCCGGTCATCACCTTTTTGACGAACATCTGGCTCACTATGCGCGGCAACTTCGGGAAAATATATGAAAGCCTCCCGCTGAAGTATGTGATAGTAGGCACCGTCTTCTACTTTATTACCTGCGTGCAAGGGCCATTGCAGGCCGTACAGGGCTTCAACCGGCTGATCCACTTCACTAACTGGATTGTGGGCCATGCGCACCTCGCGCTGCTGGGCACTTTCACTTTCTGGGGTATGGCGGCAATTTATTACATAATCCCGGTCACCCTGCGAAGGCGCATATACAGTCCGGGTCTCGCCGAAGCGCAGTTCTGGGTTATCACAGTAGGGTTCCTACTGATGATGATCTCTCTGCAGGTAGGCGGGCTCATCCAGGGCGCCATGTGGCTCAACGGCGACAGCGTGTACAAGGTGTTGCCTGAATTGAAACCCTACCTCGTAGTCCGTGCCATTTCGGGCGCTATGATCGTCGTGGCAGGTATCATGCAGGCATGGAACATATATAAGACGGTGAACGCAAGCGAGCCAATGATGGCCGCAGCGCCGGCCGCCGCTGAGGCGCCATCCTAG
>JALYYZ010000307.1 GCA_030945985.1 Chloroflexota bacterium | reverse complement strand
CCTAAAGGATTCGGTATTCTCGATAGAACGGCTATATCAGGTGTAGGATTATAGAGTGGCAGAACTGGTAGATTCTATGCTCTCGGAGCATAGGGACATGGGGTCTGCTAATAAGTTCTTCACACAGCCGAACGATGTGGTCGGCCACAAGCCGGTGCGCGTGACAACTGATGCGCACAACTCCTACCCTCGTGCCATAGGCACGGTACTGGGGCGCAAAGTCTTGCACCGGACCAGCCGCTGCCTCAATAATCGGCTGGAGCAGGACCACCGAGGGCTAAAACAACGGTATTACCCAACGCGTGGGTTCGGCTCCTTCGACGCAGCCTCACGTTTCTGCTCGGCCTTTGACGAGCAGCGCAACTACTTCCGGTGCCGCAGCAAGCCAAAAGAGAAGGTGCCCTTACTTGAACAGCGTCGTATGTTCCGGCAGCGATTTGGTGTTTTGCAAAATGGCTGATGGCGGTCTAGTCATACGCAAAAGCCTGATCTGAGGCTTGCCCAAGAGGTTTTAATATCGCAAGGGAGATTGCCTGCTCCCAGTCCTGACACTTCCGCCAGGAGAATATTAGGAGCGGACTTTAGGGGATTGCTCTCTTCAGATTTCTATGTGGTATCGCATAGTTTATGGCGAGGGCCTGTTGGCGTTAGTGCGGCTTTCAGCGACCTTGTAGCCTTTGAAATTAAGACAAACAGATCAAAACCGGCAGGGTTTTGATCTGTTTGTCTTTTCGAAACTATCTCCTGATGCTTTACCGACGCACTCCTCTTCTCGTTACACAGGCTCACCCCCGGCGCGAGGTTGTTCAACCAGACGGCTCCCGACGTTTTACCGACGGCCCCCTGTTAGAGTGTAACCAGCGGCCAAATGAGCGTAAAGTGCAAGACCAGATGGCTCCCGACGTTTTACCGACGCCCCTGCTTTACAGTGTAGCCAGCAACCAAAGAGTGAGATGGAGAGAGTACACAATGGAGTTTGAGCAGCCCGGCAAGAATATTTCACCTGTATATATATCGTACATGGTACGTCTTTGGCGTTCGACGAGCAGTCCTGAGTGGCTGGCCTCGCTGGAGACCCCGGGCACACACGAGCGACATGGTTTCGCTGACCTGGCAAGCTTCTTCGCTTTCCTGCTGGAGCAGACCGGCGGGGAGCAAGCTGAAGAGGGAGGCTCTGAACCACGCGAGATGTACGAGCGCTTTACTTTCGAGATGGAGCCCCCGTAGGGAAATGTGGCAAAGGCAACAGGATGTAGGAGGAGATATCAATATGAAGCATAGGCACTTATAACGAAGCAGAACCAGGCAACAAGAACCAGGACGAAGCAGAACCAGGCAACAAGAACAAAGATGAAGCAGAACAGGGCAGAACGAAGCATGCGCTGTCTGCAAGTAACTGAAGTTACCGACGTTTTCCCGACGCCTCTCAGCTAGAGTGTAGAGGCAACACAAATGCCCACCAGGGCCACCAATTTCACAGGAGGAGTAAATACAATGAAGCGAACCACTAATCTTACTGAGCAGACACTTATAGAGACCGAGGGCAACGTCCTCGCTACTTTACAGTCGCCTCTCTCCGGCGGAACGGCCCGCGCACCTAAGATCGAGAGCAATTCAGGCCGGCATGCCGGCACCCACGTGCGAGTGCTGGGCTTATCCTCGGCGCTGATAGTGCTGGCGCTGCTGTTCGCCGGCATGGGCATGGGCAGGGCAAGCGGCGTTGCGGCAAGCAGCCCCACATATTCGGGCCCTGATAAAGCAGCCAAAGCGTCAGCCCCCAACCCGGCGGGAGCCTACCGCTTCCCGGCCTACTTCATAGAATGGGGTGTTTACACCCGCGACTACGTACCTGCCGACGTGCCCGCCGACCAGCTTACCCAGATCAACTACTCGTTCATCAATCCCGTGCCGGTTCAAGGCACAAATTACTTCCAGTGCTCTTACTACGACAACTACGCGGCAGTGGAGAAACCCATGCAGCGGCTTGTTCCGGGCACCAACTCCAACTTGGGCGAGAACCTCGGCGCTATCAACCAGCTCAAGGTGCTGCGACGAGTTCACCCCGGCCTCCAGCTGTTGATGTCTATAGGCGGCTACACCCTCTCCAGCAACTTTTCGAGTATTGCCTCGACGGCAGACAACCGGACCCATTTTGTTGACTCTTGTGTGGCCTTCATGCAGAGCAAGGGCTTCGACGGCATAGACATCGACTGGGAATATCCGGCAGCCGCCGACCGCGACAACTTTACGGCACTGCTTCAAGCGTTCCGCACCAAGCTTACCCAGGTTGCAGGCGCGAGCGCGCCGCTGAGCATAGCCGCACCACCCGCTGCCACCGAGATTTCCCATATCAACATTCCCGCAATAAGCAGCATCCTGAGCTGGGTCAACGTCATGACCTATGATTTTGGTGGTGGCTTTGACAATGTCTCAAGCCACGAATCGCCCCTTTGCTCAGCAACCGGTGATCCACACGGCTCGCTCTGGAACGCTTCGGGAGCCATCCAACAGTGGCTTTCCGGCGGCATGCCCGCCAGTAAGATAGACCTGGGCATGGCCTACTATGGCCGCGCAGTACAGCACCTTGGGAACACCGGACCCGACGCTGTGTACCCAGGCCGCTTCGCTCCTATTACCCCTAATGATTTCGTGCGAGGCACCTGGGACGATCCCGCCCAACCGCAATCGACATGGACAGGCGTCTTCGATTACTTTGACATCATCGACCATTACACGGGCCCCTTCCAGGCATCTTTCCAGCCACTGACGGGCTTGAACGGCTACACACGATACTGGGACAACCAGCAGCAGGTGCCGTTCGTCTTCCGCCCCGACGCGGTCGGCCCTAACGGCACCGGCGTATGGATGAGCTATGATGACCCGCAGAGCCTCGTCAACAAGGTGAACTATGCCCGCACGATGGGCCTCGGTGGAGTGTTCGCCTGGGAACTGAGCCAGGAGTCGCACCCTGCGGCAGCCGAGCACCCACTCACCACGGCTATCTACAACGCCCTCACGGGACCCCTTACACAGTACCAGTGCAGTGTGCCCGCATCGCCCACACCAATGGGCGCTACAGCTACCCGCACAACGGTGGCGGCGACCTCTACCAGCACAACCGTGCCGGCCACAGCTACCCGCACAACCGTACCCGCAACGGCCACATCTACCAGCACAACGGCACCCACCCAGACCCCCGGCGGCGCTTCGGCCACACCTGTCCCACCTAGCTCAACCAGCACAACTGTGCCTCCTAGCTCTACCAGCACACCGATGCCACCCACCCAGACCCCCGGCGGCGCTTCGGCCACACCAATGCAGGCCACGTCCACACCTACCGCTTGCAGCATGCAGTTCACTGACGTGCCGACCACAAATACCTTCTGGTCCTACGTACGCTGCCTTGCTTGCCGAGGCATAGTCACAGGCTACACCTGTGGAGGCGCGAACCCTGTAACCGGCGAGGTCGAGCCTTGCGACCAGAACAACAACCCCTACTTCCGTTACAACAACCCCATCACAAGGGGACAGATCAGCAAGCTTGTAAGCAACGCGGCAGGCTTCTCGGAAGACCCGGGATCTCAGCTCCTGGAGGATGTACCCTCGGGCTCACCCTTCTTTGCCTACGTGAACCGCCTGGTGAACAGGGGAGTGATGGGAGGCTATGCCTGTGGCGGGACAGGTGAGCCCTGCGTAGCGCCTTTCAACCGCGGCTACTTCAGGCCAAGCAGCAACGCCTCGCGCGGCCAGCTATCGAAGATCGTGTCCAACGCGGCGGGCTTCTCCGAGCCGAGCAGTCAGCAAACATTCGAGGACGTGCCTGCCGCATCTACCTTCTACC
>JALYYZ010000236.1 GCA_030945985.1 Chloroflexota bacterium | reverse complement strand
CATATACACACCGGCCCATGTGATGTTTTCTGCAGACACTTTGGTGCTTATTATCGCAAGGTAAGACTCTATAAGTATTCTGATCTGTCATTGCCGTCTCATACTCTGAGGAGGATTTTCTAATGTCCACCTGTACAAACGAATCTGTGAGCACTTCGGAGAACGAGAAGTATACAATTCGCAAAACCTCGCGCCTCATGTCTGAGGAAGTGGAGCTCGTCTCTCTGCTCAAATCGGCGAGAGTGGGGCGCATAGCTGTGATTGCGGATGGGGAACCTTATGTGGTGCCGATGAATTACGCCTATATCCCGGGCGACCCTGCGGCTAACATACCGGCACGCATCCTTGTGCATGGCGCTGATCGAGGCAGATTTCTAATCGCCATCGGGGCAAACCCACGCGTCTGCTTTGAGGTTGATGAGCATATAACAACGCTCCCGGACCCTGTGCTGTGCGAGTATGATACGGCCTACATCTCGGTCCTCTGCTTCGGCCATGCGCGTCTCCTCCAGCCGGTAAAAGAACGCACAGAGGCTATGCGCGCTATATCGCTCAAGTATGCGCCGCCGGAGGAGGTCGCGCGTCTGCGAGAGAGCACAGTAGAGAAATACCGGAGCAGCCTGGGGGCGCAAACGGGGGTAGTCGAGATCATAGTGGAGAGGATGACTGGCAAACGCCAGTCGCTCCCCACCCATGCTCCGCCCGAGCAGGAGAGCCCGGACGGTAAGCCGGAAGCCGCTCTGGCGAGCATAGGCAATGTTCCCCCTGAGTACGAGCATCACGACCGGATAGTCACTCCCGGCAAAGAGTTGCTGCTACCGGCTATGCGGCTCAAGTGGTACGACGTGCGCAGGCCGCAAGCGGTGGTGCCCCGCAGGCTTGTGCAACAGGCGCGCCGCACGATTACCAGGGATGTGCAAGCAGGCGCGATACGCGCAGATTACGGGTTGGGCACTGTTATCTTGCATTTATGCGACACGGTAGCTTTCCTCATCGCCGGCACGTGGGCTAACTGCAACGAACTGCGGTTCACAGTCTACAGGCACAACCTGGCGGCGGGCGGCGAATTCCGCCGTACAGAACCACAGGTTGACGGCCAGGCGCTATGCGTATGGGAGCTGGCTCCTGTCTGGCACGAGCGCGAAGCATGGCGCAGATATCTCTACTCACCGCGCGACGATAGAGCCAAGAAGGCGTATCTGAGCGATCAACTCTCAGGCATCGTGTGAATGGGTAGGTGTGCTTTTCGCTGCCGCGCTCTCACAGGCTGCCGGTGGGGAGGTGCTGCGGTTTCCCGTTGCTTAGTTGGATCCGGCTGAAAGCAGGAGAGGAAGTGTGGATAAGATAATAGAGGTGAGATCATACAACCTTTCTCCGGGGTCGCGTGATCACTTTCACAGCCTCATGCTGGGGCAATCGCTGCCGATGCTGCAAAGATGGAACGTCGACGTTGTTGCGTTCGGGCCGTCCCCGCACGACGAGACCTCATATTACCTTATACGAGCGTACAAGAGCCTCGCAGACCGGGAGCAAAGCCAGGACGCTTTTTACGGCAGTGCTGAGTGGAGAGACGGGCCGCGTGAGGCGATCCTCGCGTGCATAGAAAGCCTTACCTCAGTTGTCCTGCCGGTCGATGAGCAGACGCTGCAAGGTTTGCGGAGCCGGCGTGGGGAGACCGCAGGAACCGGCTCAGACTATAAAAGTGCGTGACACAGCATTTCACAAATGAAGGAGATACATTTATGGAGAAGCAAGCTTCGGCACACGATGGGTCGCACGATTTTGATTTCCTGGTGGGATCATGGCAGGTCCAGAACCGCCGGCTGCTGAAACGGCTGGAGGGGTGCGATAGGTGGGAAAGCTTCCAGGCCACCAGCGTCTGCCGGGCTATCCTCGGCGGGCTGGGCAACGAAGACGAGTTCCTCACAGACCACTGGCATGGCTTCATCGGCATGTCGTTGCGCTTCTTCGACCCCATGGCGCTGAAGTGGAGTATATATTGGGTTGATAACAATGCCGGCATCGTCCAGCCGCCGGTTGTCGGCGCGTTTTCGGGCGGCAGAGGGGAATTCTACGGGCCGGATGAGTTTGGGGGCAGGCCTATAGTGGTGCGCTTCATCTGGTCGGAGATAGCCGCGTCTTCAGCCCACTGGGAGCAAGCCTTTTCGCCCGACGATGGACAGAGCTGGGAGACAAACTGGACAATGAACCTCAAGAGGGACGGTGAAGGCTAGTTACGACCTGTAAAGTCTCTTCTAAGAGAACGATAGCATAGGGTCAGAGGATATATGGACAACGCTAAGAAGAAGCCTAGAACGGAGACGCTGGCTGTGCATGCCGGGGTGCATGTAGAGGGTGGCACAGGTGCGGTGGCTCCTTCGATTACCCTCTCCACCACCTTTCAACGAGCGGAGGACGGCACCTACCCGCACGGCTACATCTACTCCAGATCTCGAAACCCCAATCGCGATGCCCTGGAAGATGCGGTATGCGCACTGGAAGGGGGCGCTGCAGCCGCAGCCTTCGCATCGGGCTCGGCAGCTACTGCGGCCATCTTTACTGTGTTGTCGCCCGGCGACCACGTGATTGCCCCGGACGACGCCTACTACGGTACGGCCAGGCAGTTGGGCGAGGTTTTCTCGCCCTGGGACCTCCAGCCCTCCTTTATCGATCTCACAGATCTAGCGCAGGTGGAGAGGGCCATACGTCCCAACACTCGACTCCTGTGGGTGGAGACGCCGTCCAACCCCCTGCTAAAGATAAGTGACATAGAGAAGCTGGCTGCAATTGCGCACAGGGCGGGTGCGCTCCTGGTGTGCGATAACACGTTAGCCACCCCTGTGCTCCAACGTCCTTTTGAGCTGGGCGCCGACCTGATTATGCACTCCTCGACAAAGTATCTGGGCGGGCACAGCGACATCCTGGGCGGGGTAGTCGTAGCCCGGCAAGACGATGGCCACTTCCAGAAAATCAGGACGGTGCAGGGCTTGTCGGGTGCTGTGCCGTCGCCCTTTGAGTGCTGGCTGACAGTGCGCAGTATCAGCACGCTCCCCTACCGCATGCAGGCTCACTCAATCAACGCCCAGTACCTTGCTAACTTCCTCAGAGGGCACTCAGCGGTGGAGGCTGTGCATTACCCGGGGCTTAGCACGCACCCGGGATATGCTCTGGCTAAGAAGCAGATGAGGCTTTCAGGTGGACTTCTCTCCTTCCAGGTAAGGGGAGAAGCTGAGGAGGCTCTGCAGGCGGCTGCAAGACTGAAAGTGATTACACATGCCACAAGCCTGGGGGGCGTAGAAAGCTTGATAGACCACCGCGCCTCGGTAGAAGGGCCAACTACTCGCACGCCGAAAAACTTGCTGAGGCTGTCGGTCGGTCTTGAACACTACGATGACCTGATCGATGACCTTGCACAGGCCCTGGCGCAACTGCAAAATAGCCACGCATAGCCACAGCAGCAAGGTAGTCCGGTTCTAGCGTCGCGGGTTCGTGGCTCTCGCGTAGCCGCTCCATTCATTATCCTGCCGGAGAGCAAGAGTGGTGGCGGAAGGCATCTGCCCGCCTCGCACTGGATACGCAATTGCGGCACGGCTGCGGTCACGCGATGCGCTCACCCTCCCCGAGTTGAAGAGAGGGAACGCAGCGGTATTTGTGATCCTTACAACTTAGCTGCCAGTCACGGCTCATAGCCGAGCCGCGCTGCGAGGCCGGCCTTTACTGTGGGCCAATCTTCGTCTATTACGCTATACATCACGGTGTCACGCACGTAGCCATCGGGCATCACGACATGCTTGCGTAATACTCCTTCGCGCTGAGCACCAAGTTTGGCAATAGCATGCTGACTGTGTAGATTTCGCAGGTCCGTCTTCAGTTGCACGCGCAGCGCGCCCAGCACGTCAAAGGCATGGCGAAAGAGCAGATACTTGCACTCCGGGTTGACTGCTGTGCCCCAGTAGGCTCTACCATACCAGGTAGAGCCAATCTCCAGGCCATGGTGCTCCGGGCGTATATCCATATAAGTGGTGATACCAACCGGCTGCCCATTCCGGCACAAACGGACGGTAAAAGGGCACATAGAGGGAGTGGCCAAGAGAAGTTGCACGTACTCCTTGAAAGCGTCCTGCGTAGGGGCGGTTGGTCGCAGATAAAAGTAGTCAAAGATATGCTCACCGGCTGCGGCATGCAGAGCCGTAGCGTCGTCAAGGCGCAGCCGGTCCAGTCGGACCTCCCTGCCGGTGAGACTAACAGGTTCAACCTTCAAGACATCCCTCCTGTGACATATCTACCTCACACGAGACCCACGCTAAACGGAAAAGCCGGTCTATGTTGCATCTGGGCTCAGAGACCCGCGGGCTACGCGCTGCACTTTGCCGCCGACCTGTACTCTGTACTGGTCTCCTGATCTCTCACCGGTTAGATAGAGGAGAGATTTACGACCCATCCCGTAGCCTTGCTCTACTCGAATATCGAGAGGTCCAGCCCCAAAATATTCGTAGTGGAGGAGATAGCCGGCGAGACAGCCGTTCGCGCTGCCCGTGGCAGGATCCTCCGGTATACCCATGTGATGCACAAAGACGCGAGCGCTCAGTTGGTTCTGGGGCTCGTACGGTTCCGGGCAGAAGGCGAGCACAGCCTTAGCGTCCACGTGCGCGAGCGCCCGGCTCACCGCCTGTGGCTCTACTTTTATCGTTTCAAGTGCAGATCGCGTAGATAAAGGCACTATGAGGAACGGCACGCCGGTCGAGACTTGCTGGACGGGGTACCGGGCATCAAGCGCATCAGCGGGCAACCCGAGAGCCTCGGCTATAGCGGCCGGATCAACCTCAGGGCCAAAGACGGGCGGTAGCTGCTGCATAGTCAGCCGGCACACTTCGCCCCTCTCGCCATAGTCGAGCCTGACCGGGATGCGCCCCGCTTTGAGGCTGAGCGCTACTTCGGCGGGTGGGACAGCACTCAGGGAAGTAGCGATGACGAATGCCGTGCCTAATGTGGGGTGGCCGGCAAACGGCATCTCCCCTTGCGGCGCGAAGATCCGCACCTTGTGGCAGCCGTCCTCGCTTTCGCGCGGGAAGATAAAGGTGATCTCTGAGAAATTCATCTCCCTGGCGAGCCGTTGCATCTCGGCGTCGCTGTAGAGATGTCCGTTCTCAAAGACGGCGAGCTGGTTGCCGGCAAATGGCTCCTCGGCAAAAACATCCACAATGTGAAACTTTGGCTCATCCATAACTTACTCCTATACGGGTTATCCCCGGCCCCAGGCAGCTCACGCCGGAAGATACCCGGTTATTCTCATACGCTGATTGGCATGCTGCCAGATATATTGTGGGTGCATTGGATATGCTATAATCAGACCAATACGGGAGAGACATCCAATCTGCGCACATTATCCGGGTTATTGAACAACTCGTAAATAACCAATTAGGAGAATATTGGCAACAAATGGCTACAGACGATTGGACGGGAATGCTGGGAGCCTGGGCGCAGGGCGCGGGCCCTATGTACAGGCTGCTGGCGGAAGCCCTGCAAAAAGCAGTATTAGAAGGCAGCATCGTTGCGGGCACGCGGCTGCCGGCAGAACGAACCCTGGCCCGGTTGCTCGCGATCAGCAGAACCACGGTGGCGGGCGCATATGAGATGCTGCACGAGGAGGAGTGGGTTGAGCGCCGAGTCGGCAGCGGCACGTGGGTCAAGCCGATCGTGGGCGCTCGATCCTGGCAGCGACGAGACACCTTCGCGGCTACTCTGAAGCGCAACCCTCTTTACGACAGCCTGCTCGGCAGCAACCAACCCTTCATAGATTTTTCTAAAGCAAGCGGCGGAGACCCGGCCGTCGTGCCATACAGCACATACGCACTTCCCGAGTACGAGATTGCTGAGCTCTTAGAGCAGCCGGGCTATGTGCCGCTCGGGTTGCCCGCCCTCAGGAGGGCAATCGCCGCCCGCTATTCGCGGCGAGGCCTCGCCACAGGCGAAGAGCAGATACTCGTGACGAACGGCGCTCAGCAGGCAATCTCGCTTGTGGCTGCCCTGTATGTGCAGCGTGGCGACACCGTGCTCGTGGAGAACCCAACCTTTGTTGGCGCTATCGACACCCTGGGTGCGGGGGGCGGCAGGTTGGTGCCCGTGCCTATAGAGGGCATGCGAATACGGGTGGACCTTCTTCCGGGGCTTGCGCGGGCGCACTACCCCCAGTTGCTCTATGTCTCACCAACATGCCAGAATCCCACCGGCACCATATTCACAGTCACAGAGCGCCGAGAGATCGTGCGCTTCGCTGCCGAGCATGGGATACCTGTGCTTGAGGACAACACCCTCGCAGACCTCGTAATCACCGGGGAAGAGCCGCGCCCAATCGCCGCTTACGCCGAAGATGGACCGGTGCTCAGCGTGGGCTCGATGAGCAAGCTCTTCTGGGCAGGGTTGCGGATCGGCTGGGTAAGAGCGCCTCAACCCTTGATAGCTCGCCTCGCCCGCCTCAAACTGATGGCAGACCTCGGTACCGGCCTGATCTCGCAGGCAATTGCCGTACGCTTGCTGGAATCTACGGATGTGGTGAGGGCGCGACGCCGGGAGGAGCTGGCGCTGGCCCTCACCCGCACATCATCGGCGCTCAGAGAGCATCTGCCTGAATGGGAGTGGACAGCGCCGTCCGGTGGGACTTTCCTGTGGGTGCGGCTACCTAACACGGATGCGCAAGAGTTTGCGCAGATGGCATTACGCTGCGGCCTGGTGGTAACACCCGGCATAGCGATGTCGGTTGACGGTTCGCATACGAGCTACCTGCGTCTCCCCTTTTTCCTCAACAGCGGCCTCTTCGACGAGGGCTTTAGCAGGCTGATTGACGCCTGGGCAGCCTTCACGAGGCTTGCGGCGACAGAGCGGCACATGGTGAATGTTGTAGTTTAGCTTGCCTTAGGAATCGGCGCGCATGGCGATGCACTCTATCTCGACCAGGGCATCTCGTGGTAAGGCCGAGACCTCCACCGTGGTGCGGGCGGGCAGCGGTTCGGGGAAGTAAGAAGCGTAAACCTCGTTCATTGCGCCGAAATCGCTGAAATGCCGGAGGAATACGCTTGTCTTTACTACCTGGTCCAGGCTCGAACCCGCGGCCTCCAGCACCGCCGCCAGGTTCTGGAGCACCCGGTGGGTTTGCTCGCCGGCGTCACTCCCGACCAGTTGGCCGGTAGACGGGTCCGCACCTATCTGCCCGGAGCAGAATATAAATGGGCCTGAGGTTATGGCCTGAGAGAAGGGGCCAATCGCTGCTGGCGCTTCAGTAGTCTCTATTTGTCTCTTGGGCATATCTATTGTGAGAAGCTCCTAAATCCAGTCGTTGTGAGATCCCACGCATCCTCCACTTTGTAACAAGATTAATATTCAGCGCCCGCCGTGGGTCTCGCCCTGACGTTGAAGCGCAGGTACGCGGGTCCGCATAGTCCAATTATGCCGGCTCACCGGGGGCGCGTAAATACCCAATTCGAGGCGGATTGGCAGTATTTCGGTTGGGCCCTGAGATGCTGCAAGGCCATTGACAAGTCTACACTGGTACCCTGCACAAAGGGATAAATGGTACTTGAAAAGATAACAAGTCAGATTTAGAATCGGATCTGTTGGCCGCTCATTTATGGCGCGACGTTAAGGAGCTAAAGATGGACCCGATAAACAACATTTCGCATAATTCCGCTCTGATCATCATCGATGTGCAGAAAGGCTTAGATGAACCGTCCTGGGGCGAGCGTAATAACCCCCTCGCTGAGGAGAATATCGCCCTGGTGCTCGATGCGTGGCGGCGGACCGGGCGGCCTGTCTATCACATCCAGCACCAGTCGAGCAACCCGCATTCGAGCCTGCGCCCAAACTATGTAGGCAGTGAAATCAAGGATATAGTCAAGCCTGGCTCGGGGGAACCTGTCCTGCAGAAGAGCGTAAACAGTGCCTTCATCGGCACTGATCTGGAAGCGCGGCTCAGAGCTGCGGGTCAGCATACGGTAGTGCTCACCGGATTTATCACCGACCACTGCGTATCAACGACTGCTCGCATGGCGGCCAACCTGGGGTTCAAGACCATCGTCGTGTCAGACGGAACAGCCACGTTCGAGCGGACCAGCTACACGGGACGGCACTACACAGCCGAAGAGATGCACGAGAGCGCGCTCGCCAGTCTGCACGGCGAATTCGCTACAATCGTCGATACAGGGTCTCTGCTCGAAGCACTCGCTACAGCATCCTTGTCTGACGCAGAGGGACCTATTGCTTGTGGAAGGACGTGACAGCAGGTCTCGAAATGGATGCCTGTAAAAGAACGACTTTTTCGCTGCAAAGCCCGGGCTCCAACCTGAGTCGTCGTAATTCGGGGAGAAAAAGGAATGAAAGCAGTACGTGTGCACAAGTACGGTGGGTCTGACGTCTTGCAGATCGATGAAGTGCCTGTACCCGAGCCGGGGCCCGGAGAAGTGCGAATAAAAGTGGAAGCGGCGGGTGTAAATTTCGTTGACGTCTACTTTCGCACGGGGGCCTACAAGGGGGTGCCGCTCCCTTATACCCCGGGGCAGGAGGCGGCGGGTACAGTTGAGGCTGCAGGGCAGGACGTAACGGATCTCCGCGCGGGTGATCGCGTGGCTTATGCTGCGCATGGGCAGGGTGGATACGCTGAGTATGTGGTAGTACCCGCGTCGAAGTTGGTACCGTTGCCTCCGGGGGTCGACAGTCGCACCGCTGCTGCCGTGATGCTCCAGGCTATCACCGCGCACTACTTGAGCCGCAGCACCTATCCAATCCAACAGGGAGACACGGTGCTCGTCCATGCGGCGGCGGGCGGGTAGGAGCATTGCTTGTGCAACTGGCCAAGCAGCGAGGGGCGCGCGTGCTCGCGACGGTTTCTACAGCGGAGAAAAGAGGTATAGCTCGGGAGGCGGGAGCCGACGAGGTGATCAACTATACCGAGGTAGATTTTGCCCGGGAGGTCAAGCATTTGACCGGCGGAACGGGCGTCGATGCGGTATACGATGGGGTAGGCAAAAAAACATTCGACGGCAGTCTGGCTAGCCTACGCCGGCGCGGCTATCTGGTACTCTACGGCCAATCCAGCGGCGCAGTGGCCCCGCTCGATCCCCAGGTGCTAAATGCTTGTGGCTCACTCTACCTCACCAGGCTGTAAAGTTGGGAATTAAATGGCACTGATTCTTGTGGATTATCTGTCAGTGATTTGACTGGTGTAGTACACTGCCAACAAGCAAATCATTGGTCAGGAGAGCTCTGCTCTTCCACAGAGATTGCTACTGGCCACTGGCCACCTTCGCCTCATCCGTGGAGTACTTCTGAACGTGGATAACATGGGTGCTGATGCTATAAATACACCAGCGGTGCCGATGCTGGCACCGGCGTCGGTACAGGCACTGACAACCATGCCGGAACAGGAACGTAACAGGGTTATGGCCCGCTTTCAGCTGCTTCGCCCTTTCCTTGAGGATGGTGTGCCCCTCACAGCACTGTCCCGCCAGCATCAACTGCCATTGCGCACAGTGCGACGCTGGGCTACACGTTACAAGCAACTGGGACTGGTTGGTCTGGCTCGCAAGAGCCGTGCCGATCGTGGGCAGCACCGCCTTTGCGCTTCCGAGTTGGTCCGCCTCATCGAAGGACTGGCTCTCCAAGCTCCACCACCCACCACGGCCTTCGTACATCGTCATATATGCTCTGTCGCTACCCAGCATGGGTGGCCTGTGCCAAGCTACGATACTGTTTACGAAATCATTCGCAGGATCGATCCAGGCTTGCGCACCCTGGCACAGGACGGATCTAAGGTCTACCAGGAAGCATTCGACTTGCTGTATCGGCGCGAAGCCACACGTCCCAACGAGATGTGGCAGGCAGATCATTGCCTCCTTGATATATGGGTGCTCGACCCTACCGGCAAAGTGCGGAGGCCCTGGCTGACCGTGATCCTTGACGATTACAGCCGAGCAGTTGCAGGCTACCTGCTGAGCTTCCAGCCGCCCTCTGCTTTACAGACCTCATTGGCTCTACGACAGGCCATCTGGCGTAAGGCCGAAGCGCATTGGCACGTCTGCGGCATCCCTGACATCTTCTACACCGACCACGGTAGTGATTTCATCTCCCAACATATGGAACAGGTGAGTGCTGACATCAAGATGCAACTGGTCTTCTCTCACCCCGGTCGCCCGCGTGGACGGGGTCGGATCGAGCGCTTCTTCAACACCGTAAATCAACTCTTTCTATGTAGCCAGCCGGGCTACACCCCACCTGGCAGGCATACCACGCCTGCCACAGCTGCCACGCCGGTCGTCACACCAATCTTGACCTTGCCCGACTTGGAGACACGCTGGCGCACGTTTCTGCTGGAGG
>JALYYZ010000221.1 GCA_030945985.1 Chloroflexota bacterium | reverse complement strand
CGGTTGATCACTCTGCTAACTTCTACTTCGATCATTTCAGATGCCTCCTTATCGATGTTAGAGCTGTCGGTTGATTCATCTCTCATTGCTGCATGTGCAGCGCTGATGTCCATAATCTACCCAAACGCCGCGTACAGCGCATCGTCAGCCCTAACAATATTTCAGAAGGACATTAGAGTGATACAAGCATATCATTGGGTGTTAGATCTAACAGTCTGGCGGGCCATGCGCGGCAAGGCTTGCGAATAGTTAGGCCAGGCCGTGCTCCAGAGCGAAGCGCACTGCCCCGGCGCGGGCGGCGACCCCTGTCTTGCTGTATATAGAGGTGAGGTGCGCGTTTATTGTGCGCGACGTGACGCTCAACTGCTCTGCTGCCTGCTGGTTGGTTAGCCCGGCCGCCACCACACGCAGCACTTCGACCTCGCGAGTGGTCAGCCCGGCGGGGTATCTATCTGTGGGCAAGGTAGCCGCCTGGCCCGCAACGGTCTGTAGCTCCCCCCTGGCAGCGCTGGCGCCGCCGGATGTCTCTACGGCCAGGTGTGCGAGCACTGCTTTGACGATATCTTCGCCCAGTGCTACTATTCCGTCAACGGATAGCTTGCCTCCCGCTGCCACCTCTCGAGCAAAGCCCTCTTCCCCAAGCGCGGCTATGCTCTCTGCCGATAATGAGAACTTCTTCAGCTCCATCCAGGGCGAGGGTTTACCTCCCACCTTATCATCCAGTACCGTCAAAACTCCCTGCACGCGTGCGAGGTAAATGTACTTCTCCGGAGGCCCGCAGCTCTCGCGCGCAAAGTGAAGCATTGTAACTATAGGAGCCAGTAAGCCTGTGTATGTTCCCAGGCTAGCGTGCAAGCGCAGCGCTTCGAGCAACAAAAGGCAGGCATGGTCCAGATTGCGCAGGGCGTGCTCCGCTGATGCGTAGGTCGCCAGGGCATTTGCCACCTCTGTGAGGTCTCCCAGATGTCGCCACATATCCAGGCACTCAGCAGCGGCGGTTTGCACACCGTTGAGGTTTCCGCCCGCCATACGGGCGCTGGCAAGCAGGTTGAGAGCGACCGCCGTAGAGCGCACGTCGCCCGTGCTCCGGGCAAGCGCCAGGCCCTCTTCGGCGTACTGTTCCGCACCCTCCAGATCGGCCGCTACAAAGCGCTGCCAGCCCAGCTTTAGCAGCGAGGCGATCACGCCCCCCTTGTCGCCCAGATCGCGCAAGATAGTTAGCGCCTCTGTGAAGTACAGTGTCGAGCGCTCGAAGCTTTTTACCTCCTGGGCGAAGTAGCCTAACGCATTCAGTAGCTGTGCTTTTAGCGTGATTCCGGTGGAAGTTACCGGGCTGATTAGCAGGACCTGTTCAAGCCAGCGCAGCGCTTCGCGATGGTAAGCGCGGGCGATCCAGAAGCGTTGCAGGGCGAGCGCCAGGCGGGCAGCCTCCTGGAAGCGTTGGGTCGAAATAGCCCAGCTGAGGGCCGCACGCATATTATCGTGCTCGGCTTCAAGGCTTATGAACCACTCTTGCTGTCCGCTGGTGCCCTCGCAGCGCGAGCCGTTCTCTACAAAGCGCAGATACCAGTCGAGGTGGAGCCGCGCGACGCTCTCTTGCTCGCCTGCCTCCTCCAGCTTTATGCGGGCGTAGAGGCGCATTGTCTCAAGCAGGCTGTAGCGACCTACCTGCCGGTCTAATTGTACGAGCGATTTGTTGACAAGCCGGATCAGGACGCCGGGCACATCGTCCTGCGCGATGCCGCGCCTGGACTTTTGCGTACCGCTGCCGTTGTTCGCTGCGTTTTCGTTGTAACCGGCCGCGCAAAGATAGTCCGCCGCATCAAGGGTCCAATCACCGGGGAAAAGGGCAAGACGCCGGAAAACGACCTGCTCGGTGGGCGAAAGTAGGGTATGGCTCCAGTCGAGCAGCGCACCCAGTGTTTGCTGACGTGGGAGGGCGTTGCGGTCTCCTGATGTAAGCAGCCGAAAGCGCCGGTTGAGGCGGGCGGCGAGCTGATCGATTGTAAGGGCGCTGAGTGATGCGGCGGCCAGCTCCAGGGCCAGGGGTATGCCGTCGAGCTGGATGCACACCTGAGCTACAGCAGCTACAGCCTCGGCGTTTCCTGCCGTGATCTCAAAGCCCGGATTCGAGAGGCGCGCCCTATCAACAAAGAGCCTGCACGCCTCAGAATCGGCGAGCCTCTCGGGGTCAGATAGAAAGTCGGGCGCGGGTAGCGAGAGCAGAGGCACCCTGAAAAGGCATTCGCCTTCGACCCCTAGAGGCTCACGGCTGGTCACCAGCACACAGAGATCCTGGCAGGAAACGAGTAATGTACGTACCAATCGAGCGCACTCGTCCACCAGGTGCTCGCAATTATCGAACATGAGCAGGACACGGGTGTATTTCAGGAAACCGGCCAAAGCGTCGACGTGGGTACGATTTGGAGCCACTTCGAGGCCGAGCATACGTGACACGGTCTCTGCGACAAGCTCAGGCTTGGCAAGAGGAGCCAACTCCACCATGAAGATACCATCGGGGAATTGCTCACCCAGAACAGCAGCGGCCTCAAGCGCCAGTCGGGTCTTGCCCGCCCCGCCGGTGCCTGTGAGGGTCACCAGCCGCCTCTCTCCCAGTAAGCGTTTCAGCTCGGCCACTTCAATCTCGCGGCCAACAAAGCTCGTCAGTCTGTAAGGCAGCTCCATAGAGAAGTTGTTCCGGACGCTTTTACCCTCCATTACGGTTGTCTCACCAACTTATGGTCCTCCGCAGCCAGCCGCAAGTAGGCAAGCAGTCTGCTCCACTCTGCGATAAATATATCATACTATACAGCCGGTACAGGAGTAAGATTTCAGCATTAATGCCTCGTCAAGCGACCAATTAGGGAAGGATCGTCCTAAACGAGCGGGTATGTGCTGGGGCAAGCCTGGCGCACAAGCGGTGCTCACACTGAGAGCCGAATTGCTCAGCAGCAGATAGGAGCAAAGCTGACCTATGACCTGCCTCAGAAAAGCTGCCTAATTTCTGGCATGCCCCACTCGGGGTTCAGGGTTTGCCTGACATCCAGTCATAAGTCCAAGTTACGCACAAAACCCGCAAAACAGCGAGGTCACTAATGGCATCATCCACGGGCGATCTGAAGGTCGCACCGCATATACTACAGCAGAGAAAATATTTATGACTGGATGCCAGGGTTTGCCTATTGACAAGCCGGCTGATCCCTGATACTATAGCTTCTGTATCACTGCCAGGATGGACCGTTACATGATTTATAGCACGGGACAACTGCATAGCAGCGCGAACAAGGCAAACAAGCGCAACAAGAAGCCGGCCACGAGGTCTGGTTAGTTGCTGTTTGTGTGCTGAATAACACCAACCGGCCGCCGGACCTCGATGAGGTCCGGTTTTTTGTTGCCATTCTACAATCAGGAGAAAAATCATGAAGGATCTAAAGAAGCAGCTTAAGAAGCAAATGAAATCGATGCAGCTCAATACACTATCTAGCCTGGCCAACCTGGCCAACACGGCCAACCTGAGACGAAGGAGAAGACACCGTGCAGACGATTTCATCTGTTCAGATCATTGACTCTACCCTGCGAGAGGGTGAGCAGTTCGCGGGCGCGCACTTCAATAGCGCCGACCGCATCCTCATCTCGCAGGCCCTTGACGCGTTCGGTGTCGACTATCTTGAGCTAACCTCCCCCGCCGCCTCCCCCCAGTCGGCCTCTGACC
>JALYYZ010000219.1 GCA_030945985.1 Chloroflexota bacterium | reverse complement strand
TGTTGAGCCTTTTCGACAAGCGTCAGGATGTCGCCCATACCGAGGATGCGCGAAGCCACACGATCAGGGTAGAAAGGTTCCAGGGCATCGGTCTTCTCGCCGGTACCGATGAACTTAATCGGCACGCCCGTTACCTCACGCACAGAAAGGGCAGCGCCGCCACGAGTGTCGCCGTCCATCTTGGTCATCACCAGGCCGGTCACTCCTACCTTCTCATTGAACTCGGTCGCCGCGCGTACCGCGTCCTGGCCTGTCATGGCGTCGACCACCAGCAGCGTCTCGGTAGGGTGCAGGCGCGCCTTGATCGTCGCTACTTCCTGCATCATCACCTCATCGATATGCAGGCGGCCTGCGGTATCGAGAATGACCGTGTTGTGGTGGCCCGCAATAGCGTGCTGCACACCATTTATGGCTATATTGATCGGATTCGCGCCTGCCGGCTCGGAGTAAACAGGCACGTTCAGTTGCTTACCCAGAGTCTGAAGCTGCTGGACTGCGGCCGGGCGGTACATATCGGCGGCCACGAGCAATGGATTCTGACCCGAGCGGCGCAGTTGAAGAGCCAGCTTGGCGCAGGTAGTAGTCTTGCCCGAGCCTTGCAGACCTACCATCATTATTACTGTGGGCGGCGTCTTCGACATCTCAAGCCTGGTATTTTCGCCCAGCAGCTCGATAAGCTGGTCGTGTACCACCGACACCACCTGTTGAGCGGGAGTGAGGCTCTTGAGCACTTCCTGGCCCATGGCGCGCTCACGCACCTTCTCCACGAAAGTCTTGACGACCTTGAAGTTTACATCGGCTTCGAGGAGCGCCCGGCGCACCTCCTTCATAGCCTCGTCTATGTCTGCCTCATCGAGCCGGCCCTTGCCGCTCAACCTTGTAAAAGTGCTGTTTAGCCGGTCAGAAAGGCTCTCAAACATTGTGTACTTCCTTGCTATATTATCTATATTTCGATATACCGCTCTTCACAGGTTTATACCATAGATATGGCTATGAGAAGAGCGCCTTCACAAACTGCCTGGCATCGAACTCAGCCAGGTCGTCTAACTTCTCGCCGGTGCCCACGTAGCGAATCGGCAGCTTTAGCTCGCGCGCGATGGCAAACACTATGCCGCCTTTGGCTGTGCCGTCGAGCTTGGCTACGGCCACATCGGAGACCTCCGCCACCTCGGTAAAGGCCATGGCCTGCTGGAGGCCGTTCTGTCCAGTGGTAGCATCGAGCACCAGTAACGTCTCGTGGGGCGCGCCTGGAAGCTGCTTGTTGATGATGCGCTTGATCTTGCGCAACTCCTCCATAAGGTTGACCTTGGTGTGCAGGCGACCGGCAGTGTCAATTATCAGCACATCGGCATTGCGCGAGCGCGCCGCCTCGACTGCATCGAATACCACAGCTCCAGGGTCAGCCCCGATCTGGTGCCTTATCACCGGCACGCCCACGCGCTCGCCCCATATCTGCAACTGCTCGATGGCCGCCGCGCGGAAAGTATCGCCGGCCCCGATCACCACACTCTTCCCCTGGTCGCGATAGTGCTTGGCAAGCTTGGCGATAGTGGTGGTCTTGCCAACGCCGTTCACGCCAACTACCAGCACCACATATGGCCCGTCTTCCACATCTACGAGCGTGAGAGCATCCCTGCGACCAGGCAGCCGCTCGGGGGCCAATAAGACCGCCACTAACTCGTCCTGCAAAGCGGCATAAACAGCGGAAGGCTTCTTCAGCTTATCAACCTGCACGCGCTCCTTGAGGCGGTCCAGCACCACTACGGTAGTGTCCACGCCCACATCGGCCTGGATAAGCAGGGTCTCCAGATCCTCCCAGATATCCTCGGTTATCTCGTCAACTTCAAAGAGCGAAGTTACCTGCTGAAACCAGCTCCGCTTGGTACGCGCCAGGCCCTCTTCAACCTTTTGCTGCTGCTCCTGAATTTGCTCTTCACTTTTCGGCTCTTCCTTGCGCCGCAACCAGTTAAACATGCGTAATGCTCCACCGTCTATTGGGCCAACGTCTATTGGGAATCTATTATTCTGATTATAACGGAACAGGGGAGCGAAGGCCAACTGTGAAACGTTGCATGTCTATTCAGGAGACCTTCTCTTGATAGAAAAGCAGGCAATCCCATAAACAAACAATCGAAACCCGCAGGGTTTCGATCGTTTGTTTATGGGATTGCCTGCTTAGGCGCCTTCACTGTCGCCCGAGTCGAGCTCCTCGAAGTTGTTACCTTGCAAATCACGCCACATCTCACGCAACTCACCCATCAGTTGCATAGCGCTATTGATTATCTCTTTCTGACGATCTTTGTCAGGCACAAAAACGAGTAAGATCAGGCCAGCCATCATAGCCAGCCAGAAAAGGATGCCGGTAAGCTCGCGCGTTGCGTGGGCTGTGAAGCCGACAGCGCCACCTACTCCACGCCCTGCGGTGGAGACCGCGCCGCCAACCCCGCGACCTGCGGTTGTTACCACGCCACCCACACCGCCGCCGATGACGCGCGCCCCGGACGCTACCTCACCTGCTCGGTGCATGCTGAACTCGGCAGCATCGGATGCCTTTTGCTTACCAACCTCCAGCGCGCCGGCGGCTACCGGCTGGGCCTTGTTCAACGCATCTTCAACGCGATCAGAGGCCAGCTTCAGCAGCCCTTGTAGAATATCAGGAGCCTGCGAAGCAGCATCCCCAACCCTGGGCAGAATATCCTCGCGCACTCTTTGCGCTGCATCGCCTGCCGTCTGGGCAGCCGCAGGTATAACATCATCACGGGCCATGTCAACAGCCTTGCCGCCGGCCTTCTTCGCCTGTGGAAGTAGCTCATCTACCACTTTGGCGATCACCGCCAGGCCCAGCCCACGCATCATATCACCGAAAGGACCTGCGCTCTCTTTAGCTGACTTGGCAGCCTTGCGCGCCTTATGGCCCACTTCAGTGTCGCCTACCAGCTTATTTGCACGCTCCTGCGCCTTCGGCAGCACATCATCACGCAGCTTTCCGAGGGCATCCTGCGCCGTAGGCAGCACGTCTTCTTGCATATGCTTCGAGATGTTGTCCATCGCGCTCTGGGCTGCAGGTATCACGTCGCTCTTCAGTTTGTCCGCAGCCTTTGGAGCCACATCATCGCGCACCGAGTCTATCGCTGCGGAAAGACGCTCCTTCAACGTATCGAGAAGGTGCTCCACGCCACCTGCGCCTACATGAGAATCGTGCAGATCTCCGGCCATGCCTGCGACATGCTTACGCAACTCATGGGCAGTGTCACCCACGTCAACACGGCTTGCTGCATCGCCTACTTTACTCAGAGCCTCGTTGAGCGTATCAGAGAGGCTCATATCCTTGGTGGCGCTGCGTGCGCGCTTGCTTACCGAGTCAACGGCATCTCCTACGCTGCCGGCCAGATCGAAATCGTGAGCAGCACGATTAGCTTTGTGGCGAGCCTCGTGAAGCAAGTCGCTCAAGCTGCCGCCGACGTCCATGTCGTCCATCGCCTTTGAGGCACGGTCCCGCGCCTCTCCCAGCAAGTCGCTCAGATCACTGTTCCTAATAGCCTTTGCCAAAGCTTTAACCTCCCGCTTACCTGCTTTTCCCGGATCCTTGAGTACAGCTTCTACTCTTTCCATAGGAGTAGCAGCACGCCTGCGGCCCATCAGCACAAGGAGCCCACCCACAAGCGCTGCAACCGCCGCCGATAGGGCCAGGATCGGTAACAGGTCGTTTTCATCGTCACGGTCAAAATCCGCCGAAGAGTCAAGGTCTGTGCCCTGGAACTCATCATAGTTATTACTCATATGCCCTCCTTACGGGTCGTACAAAGTTAATCAGCAAGTCTTATGCCCCCGGCGTACGCTTATTCTTGGGGGTCGATGCGCAACGATAAGATCTGAGAGGTGCCATCTCCCGCCATACTTACGCCATAGAGGGTAGACGCGGCCTCTATCGTACCTCTATTGTGGCTGATAATAACAAACTGCGTCTTATCGCCAAGCTCAGCCAGGGCTTCACGGAAGCGGGTGACATTGCTCTCATCCAGGGCGGCATCTACTTCATCGAGCACGCAGAAAGGCACTGGTCGTACCTTGAGCAAGGCAAAGAGAAGCGCAGCTGACGTGAGGGCGCGCTCTCCACCGGAGAGCGCCGCGAGGGGCTGCATTCGCTTTCCGGGCGGCTGGGCGAAAAGCTCAACTCCCGAAGCGGCTACATCGTGGGGATTGGTTAGCTCAAGGCGTGCGGACCCCCCGCCGAAGAGCGTACTGAAAAAGTATTGAAACTTCTCGTTCACCTGCTCGAAAGTAACGGCAAACTGGTCCCGCATCGTGCGATCAAGCTCGGCTATAGCGCGGCGAAGGGCCTCGCCTGCACCTGTGAGGTCAGACATCTGAGCGACCAGGTAAGCATGCCGCTCGTTTAGTGAATTGTATTCCTCGGTAGCCAGCGGGTTCACAGGACCCAGGCGAGACAATCTCGCCTTCAGCGCGAATTTGCGGCGCTCCAGTTCCGCATTGCCCTCTTCAGACACAGCATGGTGGCCGTTTGGCTCGCGCTCCTCAGCCGAAATAGCTCCCCATTGTTCCCTCAAGGGCTCCGGCCAAAGAGTATAGCGGGTGTTCCGCTGTGAGGCAGGCAGCGCTTCTTCTACCATGTCCGCAGCCACAAGCTGAGCCTGCTGAGGCTCGTTCTCGGCAGCGCCACCAAGCTCCTCTTCAATTTCTACCCGTAAACTGTCAAGAATGCCGATCCAACGTTGCTCTTCAACCGCTGCGTGCGAGTGAGCCGTCTCGCCATCTAGCATGGCCGCTTGCAATGAAGATTGCTCGACCTCCAGGTGGCCCACCTCTTCCTCCAGCACCCGCACTTTGCTCTCGGACGGCACAAGCAAGCCCTCGATCGCTTCAAACTCCTGACCTAGCTCCGCCACTTCACGAGCCTGCACTTCAAGTTGGCCTCCCAGCAGAACCTCTTCACGCTCGCCCAGTTCTGCGCGCGCACGCAGATCAGACAGGCGAGCTGTCTGGCGGGCCAATTCCCTGCGGACCTCTCCCTGTTGTGCCTGGACGTTGCGCACCCCCTCGGCAAGCACAGCAAGGCGGATCTTATCTGCCCCTGCAGCATTGGCCTCGTGCGCCCTCCCGCCGGTCAGTGCTTGCTGCTCTGCCTCGGCCGCAGCTACTTCTTCGGAGATAGGGGCAAGCCGACGCTCAACCTCTGTTGCCTGCGAAGCGGCCTCCTGACCTGCAACTGTAAGATCATGAATCGTGTTGCGGATCTCGTTGAGGAGTCCGGCGCGCCAGGAATGCTCCTGCTGTAGACGAGACACGGCTCCTTGCTTCTCGACAAAAGCCATCTGTGTAGTAGCCTGCGCCTTGCGAGCAGCATCTACCGTCGCCGACATGGCTCCAACTTCCGCTTCGGAGCTTCTAAGAGCCGCCGCTGCCAGGTTCACAGCCTCCTCCGCCTGCCTTGTTTGCAAGAGCAGGCTCTCCTGTGCCGCCAACAGCTCACGCCGCTTGCGCTCACGGGCAAGTATAGTCTTGCCACGCGCGCGGCTATCGTCTGCTCTCGTGCTGGAGCCCCCTGTCACAGATCCTCCCGGCCTGACCACTTCTCCGTCAAGTGTCGCCAGGGTCCACGATGCATTATGCGACATGGTCGACAGGGTGCCACGAGCAGAAGGAAGATCCTCCACGATCAATAAACGCCCGAGCAGCGACTCGGCTAGAGTAGTCAGATGAGGGTCATAGTCAACAATGTCGCGCGCCACGCCTACGATGCCATGCCCCCTGGGCGGCTGAGGACCGGGCGAGGCGCGCAGGGTATCGAGCGGCAGGAAAGTAGCCCGGCCCATGCCCTGACGCTTGAGGTATGCGATTGCTTCTTCGGCGTCGCCCCATGTGGAAAGCACTACATCTTGCAGCCTGCCGCCCAGCGCCGCCTCGATAGCGGCCTCCAGGTTTGTGGGTACACGTAACAACTCGGCCACTGTGCCGACGAACCCGTGGAGTTTGCCTTGCCCCGCCGCGCTAACCACGGCCCGCACGCCACTGTGGAGATTAGCCTGCTGCTCGCCGGCAAGGAGCGTTAACTGAGACATCAGGGAGTCACCCTGCCTGCCCAGGTCACGCCAGTGAGCCTCGGCAGATGATCGCCCGACATGTGCAGCGGCCATGTCGCTTTGAACATGAGAAGCCTTCTTCTCAGCCTCTGCAACCAGCTTACGCGCCTCCCGAGTAGCGGCATTCCGCTCCTCAAGGGAGTTTTCCTCCTCAGCAAGCCTCTTTTGTAATAGAGCGAGCACCGCTTCGCCTTCAGCAAGCGCGGCCTGCTGCTCAGACATGCGGCGCTGACTATCTGCATATCTGGTCTGCAACTCAGACATGCGCCGTGTCACGTTGGCCAATGCCTGTGAGCGCTCGTTGTACCTGGCTCGTGTCGAGGCGATCTTCCGATCCCATTCAGCCAGGCGTTGGCCCAGCGCGTGCTCAGCCTCCTGTAAAGCCCGCATCTCGGTGGCACGATCTGCGAGGTCGCGCTCCAAGGTTTGCAGCCGCTCATTCAATAGAGCAATAGAGCTCTCTGCGCCGCGCGCCTCATCATGTATTGCCTGCATGCCCTGGCGAGAAGCATGGAGCCTCTCCAGGCTCACCGCCTGCAACTGGGCCTTTGCAGCATGCCGCGCCTGAAGTTGCGCGCGCTGCTCGTGGAGCCGTGAGACGCTCTCCACCAGCTCCCATATAGCCCTGCGTGCCTCTGCCAACTGTGTCGACTTTGCCGCGACGAGCCGACGATACTCGTTGACGACAACACGCGCAGCCTTCTCAGCATGTTGCGCCTGCTCCAGGCTCTTTATACCAAAGAGCCAACGGCCCACATAGAGGTCGCGCAACACCTCGCGCAACTCGGCGTCGATGCGGCCATATTCCTGAGCCTGGCGCGCCTGCCTCTCCATCCTGCGCACCTGCGGCTCAAGTTCGGACGCCAGGTCGTTTACCCGCGCCATATTCTCTTCGGTGCGGGTGAGCCTTTTGAGGGCATCTTCACGCTGCACGAAATAGCCTCGTATGCCGGCAGCCTCTTCGAAAAGCTCACGCCGCTCTTCAGGACGGAGGGAGAGGGCCGCATCAACCAGGCCCTGACCCACAACGGTGTAAGCCTGCCCCAACGTCGAAGCCACATCAAGTACATCGCGCAGCCGCACCCGGCTCTTGTTCACATAGTATTCGTTCTCACCCGACCGGTAGGCCCGCCGTGTCAGCGTCACCTCGGCAAACTCCAGGGGCAGCAGACGGTCGCTGTTATCAATGGTAATGGAGACTTCCGCCATGCCAAGCGGCGCCCGGTTCGAGGAGCCTGCAAACACCAGATCTTCCGTCCGCTTGGCGCGCAGGTTCGACAACGACTGCTCGCCCAGCACCCAGCGCACGGCGTCGGCTACGTTGCTCTTACCCGAGCCGTTTGGCCCGACAATAGCCGTTAGCCCCTCGCCAAAGGAAAGGTCGGTCTTGGGCGCGAATGTCTTGAATCCATATAAGTAGAGATGCTTGAGACGCATTGAGGGCGATTGTTCCTATCTTGGCAGGCGCAATGTGCGTGTAAGGCATGCGCCCCGTCTATTGCCTATCCCGCTGCGAAGGACCGGGCAGCCCCTATTGTACCACAGCGAGCAGGCATACGGAAAATCCGCAGGAAGGCTGCTTGACTGGCTTCGCGCCACCTCTTATAATTGTATGTTACTCACTAGAATAGAAGAGGAGCTGAATAGCCCTCTTTTGGAGCATATAAAGATAATGGCTGAAGAAAATTTCGACGGAATAGAACAAAAGCTGCAAGGCATCGAGCAAAGGTATATCCAGCTTGAGAGTATGATGAGCGAGCAGGAAATCGCCACCGACCCGCGCCGGCTCATGGAGCTTGGCCGTGAGCGAGCCGAGCTTGAGCAGTTGGTGGAGGTCTACCGGCGCTTCAAAGGCATCGGCGAGCAAATAACCGGCACAGAAGAAGTGATGCACGAAGTAGGCGATCCTGAGATGGCCGACATGGCTCGCGCCGAATTGGAAGATCTCAAGGCCCAGCGCTCAGCGCTGGTGGAAGAGATAAAGAAATCTCTCTTACCCAAGGATCCCAACGATGACAAGAACGTGATCATCGAGATAAGGGCGGGAGCAGGTGGAGACGAGGCGGCCCTCTTCGCGCAAGAGCTATATGCGATGTATGCGCGCTACGCAGAAAAACGGCACTGGAAAACAGAGATCCTCTCCAACAACCCGAACGAGATAGGCGGCGTCAAGGAAGTAATCTTCGAGGTCAAAGGCCAGGGCGCTTGGAGCCACTTCAAGTACGAGAGCGGTGTGCATCGCGTGCAGCGCGTACCCGTCACCGAGTCCCAGGGCCGCATCCACACCTCTACTGCCACTGTAGCTGTGCTCCCTGAGGCTGAAGAGATGGACGTTGAGCTACGCGACGACGATATCAAGATAGACGTCTATCGATCTGGTGGGCACGGCGGACAGAGCGTAAACACCACCGACTCAGCTGTGCGCTTGACCCACCTGCCCACGGGTTTGGTCGTTATCTGCCAGGACGAACGCAGCCAGCTAAAGAACAAAGCTAAGGCAATGACCGTGCTGCGGACACGCCTGTATGATATGGAGCTTGCAAAGAGGCAGCAGGAGATAGGCGACGAGCGCCGCTTGCAGGTAGGCACGGGCGACCGCTCGGAGAAGATACGCACCTACAACTTCCCCGACGATCGTGTTACGGACCACCGCATAAAGCTCACCGTCTCCAGCGTGCCGCGCTTCCTGCAGGGTGACATAGAGAATATGATCGAGACGCTTCGCCTCACCGACCAGGCAGACCGTTTACGAGCGGCGGGCCTGGTTTCGGAGTAGTCTTTGCCTGGTACCAAGATCGGTGAGGCGCTTGGTGTGGCAGCAAAACGCCTCATCTCTACCTCCTCAACGCCGCGCCTCGATGCTGAAGTACTTCTTTCCCATGTAACGGGGCTGGGCCGAGCGGCATTGCTTGCCAGGGTTGAACAGGAGCTGAGCGCCGGCCAGGCGCAAGCTTTCTCATCCCTCGTTGAACGCCGTACTCACGGCGAGCCGGTGGCCTACCTCACAGGGCACAAAGAGTTTTATGGGCTCGACCTGCTGATTACCAGGGATGTACTCGTACCACGCCCGGAGACGGAAAGTGTCGTCGACGCATGTCTGGAACATTTACCCGAAACAGGCAATTGCCGCATGGCCGACATCGGCACCGGAAGTGGGGCGATACTGGTAGCGGTCGCAACTAGGAGGCCCAACTGCCGGTGCTTTGGTACCGAGATTTCTGCTGAAGCGATGGCCGTTGCATCAGAGAACTGTCGCAGAGCAGGTGTCGACAAAAGGATTACCCTCCTTCTTGGCGATCTGCTGGAGCCCTTACCGGGCAAGATGGATTTACTCGCTGCCAACCTGCCCTATGTGTCCATGGGCGAGGCGTCGCCCGATGTGGCTACATGGGAGCCGCAAGTCGCCGTATTCGGTGGCGGAGACGACGGCACTGAAACTATCAGACGCTTCCTCAAGAGCGCGCCCGCTTACCTCTTGCCTGGGGGCACAGTCATAATGGAGACCGCTTATTCACAGGGCAAGATAGTTGCCGGTCTCTCCCACGACGCTTTCCCTGGGGCCGAAGTCGAGGTACGCAGGGACCTATCGGGTTACGACCGCATAGTAGTAATAAGGATCCTATGACCATCAAGCTCTTGGCCCTCGACCTGGATGGCACACTATTTGCCGATGACCTGATTATCTCGCCACGTACTCGTGCCGCTATCGCCTCCGCGCAAGAGCTCGGGGTGCTGGTTACAATTGCCACCGGCCGAATCTTCAAGATCAGCAAGCGCTTCGCACTGGACCTGGGGATAGAGGCTCCTCTTATCTGCTACCAGGGCGCACTCGTCCGGCATAGCGTTACTGATAAGACGCTACTGCACAAGACCGTGCCTATTGAGCTTACACGGGCCATCGTCAGCGAAGCCAACAGCCGCCATCTGCAGGTCAACCTGTACATCGACGAGAACATCTATGTAGGCAAGAGCAGCAGCCATGCTGAATACTACTCGCAAATCAACATGAACGAGCCGCTCATCGAAGTGGGCAACCTGGACCAATGGCTCACGGCGCAAAAAGATGCGGAACCGACGAAAATAGTGATAGTCACTGATGCCTCCCGGACCGACAGCATCATAGATTTGTTTACGGGCCTTTACGCAGGCAAATTGCAAGTCACCAAGTCTCACCCTCGCTTCACCGAGTTTACAAATATGGAGTGCTCGAAAGGCAAGTCCCTTGCCTACCTGGCGCAAGTATGCGGATTCACTCGCGAAGAAGTAATGGCAATTGGCGACGGCCATAACGACATAGATATGATCGAGTGGGCTGGGCATGGAGTAGCCATGTGTACAGGTCCCCAAGATCTGCATAACGTAGCCAGGACGATCTGCCCGGCGCTGGCCGACGACGGTGCCGCTGTGGCGATAGAGCAATACATACTGGGCGTAGGTGGCGAAGTGGAGCACGGGTAAGTGTCCACGAACAACATCTAGGACGTTTGGTTCCGAGAAGGTTCACGCCTTCGCACTACTGCGTTATAATGAGAGCCTATGAAGGCGGAGACTTCCCCAGCCACACAGAGCGACCTGACGACGCAAGAGGGCGCGGGCAGCGCTGTGGGCACTGCACCGGGGCTGAAGGGACGCGCTGCTGCGCCTAGCCGCAAAGTGCTGGCAGGCGGGCGCAAGCTACTACCTCAGATCACGAGAGTTGCCTACGACGACAGAGTCGGGCGCCTGCTCCTTTCGGTGCTTCTTGCCGTGTTGTTATGGTTCTACGTGGTCAACCTCGAGAACCCCGTGCAAACCTCCACTTTCAAGGCTTTGCCACTCGATGTGCGAGGTGGGGCCAACGGCCTGCGGGTGGTCAATAGCCTACCCATAGTCGATGCTGAGGTGCAGGCCCCGGCGAGCACAATAAATACGTTGCGCTCGACCGATGTACGCCCCTATGTCGATCTGAGCGGACTTGGGCCGGGAGAGCATGTGTTGCCGGTGCATGCTGATATCGCGGTGGTGCAGCCTGGCGGCGTATCGGTGAATCTCTCACCCGCAACTGTATCCCTCCAGCTAGAAGTTCCATCCTCCCATACTTACCCTGTGACAGTGAAGATGAATGGTACCCCGGCCATCGGCTATGGCGTGGAACCGGCCCAGGTAGAGCCTGCGCAAGTAAAAGTTATCGGCTCAAAAGAAGCTGTGGACCAGGTAAACAGGGTGCTGGTGCCGGTAGATGTGGATGAAAAAGCGGGCACTCAACGTGCCGTCGCCACACCTGTGGCGCAGGATGCCGCAGGCAATGAAGTCAAAGGCGTGATCTTCGATCCGCCGACCGTGCAGATCGTGGTGCCTATCAAACTTCTGCTAAATTACAAAGCCGTGCCGGTCAGGGTGCCAATAGTAGGCCAACCGGGAGCCGGCTACCGAGTGTCGGCAATCGCGGTCGATCCTACGAACGTTACTATTTGCTGTTCTCCTAATTTGCAGGACACTCTGCAATTCCTTGATACAAGACCTGTCGCTATCACAGGTGCGACCTATAGCGTGATCACTACCACCGAGTTACTCCTGCCGCCGGGTATTGCACTCTATCCAGGACAGGCAAAGACGGTTAGCGTGACGGTGAACGTTGAGCCGCTTGTTACTACGCTGCAACTCTCTGTAGCCCCGACCGCTAACGGCTTAGCACCCGGCTCGACTGCGGTCATCTCACCAAACAAGCTGGATGTGATCCTCGCAGGCACCTTTGACCAGTTGCAGAGCCTCAAGCCCACCGATGTGCAGGCTTACGTGGACGTGCAAGGTAAAAGCCCAGGCACCTACGAGCTGCCACTTCAGGTGGTGGTTCCCCAAGGGGTAAAAGTAGACAAGATGGCGCCCGACCACGTAACGGTCACGGTGCTCAGCTCGCTACAGAGCACCGCTACAGCCGGTCTACCGACCGAGACTGCCGTACCACCAATCGGTACTGCTGTTCCAACTCCATGAGCTATGCCAGGGCTACTGCAAAGTCAGGTAGGGACCCGCACTCAAGATCGCCTGCGTCCATTCCACAGAGATAGCTCCTCTCAGCAAAGCTTGATGGAGGCTGGCGACCTGCTGATCGTGGCTGCCGACCCGACAAGTTCGTCATGGTGCCCGACTTTGCATCAGCCCTGGAGCTACATCCGGCTCCGGGAACAGCCTGTAGATGATTGTGCTATAATTAAGCTAAGGTTTACTGAGAAGCGTTGCGGGAAGGGACGATCTTGATGCCTCTTAGAGAGACAAAGCATGCCCATTCCCGTAAGTCATGGGGCGTGAAAGGGGACAGAACAGAGGTATGTGCGGAATAGTAGGATACGTGGGCTCTAGAGAAGCCACCAACATTATTTACGATGGCTTATGCACGCTCGAATACAGAGGCTACGACTCGGCGGGCATCGCGGTACAAAATGGAGCGGGCATCGAGAGACGCAGGGCCGCAGGCAAGTTGGCTAACCTCAAGCGTGTCCTCGAAGAAACACCCATAAAGGGCAACCGAGGCATCGGCCACACACGATGGGCCACACACGGCAAGGTCAACGAGGCCAATGCCCACCCGCACCGCGACTGCACGGGCGACATAGTGGTAATCCAAAACGGCATCGTAGAGAATTACCTGACCCTGAGGGAAACTCTCAAGAAGGAAGGGCATCGGTTCTTCTCTGAGACCGATACGGAAGTGCTGCCGCACCTGCTCGAGCACTTCATAAACGAGGGCGCCCCCAATCTGGAAGAGGCGATGCGGCTCATGCTTGCGGTCATCAAGGGCTCCCACGCCATAGTAGCCATGAGAGCGCAGGAGCCTGATCTGATAGTTGCCGCCAGGCTAGGCAACGCGGGCGGTGTTGTAATTGGCTACGGAGATGACGAGATGTTCGTTGCTTCGGACCAGCCCGCAATTATGGAGCACACCCGCAAAGTGGCCTACCTTGAGCCGGGCGAGACCGTCGTGGTAACGAAGGAGGGAGCCAACTACTTCAAGCTCGACGGCATGCCCATAGAAAAGACGCCGCACACAGTCTCCTGGGACCCGATCAGCGCAGCAAAAGGCGGCTACAAGCACTTCATGCTCAAGGAGATCGCCGAGCAGCCGCGCTCCCTTACAGACACGCTCAGGGGCAGGCTCGATATCGAAGCCGTCAAGGTACACCTGGAGGGGGTACCTTTTACAGAGCGGCAGTTAGCTGACTTCAAGAAGATCACCGTCCTGGCGTGTGGCACAGCCTGGCACGCGGGCCTCGCTGGCAAGTATATATTCGAGGAGTTGGCTCGCATACCAACCACTGTCGAATACGCCTCGGAATATCGCTACAGCAACCCCGTTGTTGAGCCGGGAACCCTGGCTATAGCCATTACCCAGTCGGGAGAGACGGTTGATACGTTGGAAGCCATGGCGGAGGCCCGGTCAAAAGGCGCAACAATAGCGTCTATAGTAAACGTCACCGGCAGCCAGGCCGACCGGATCTCGGAGGCGCATATACATGTGCAGGCAGGCCCCGAGATAGCGGTAGCCAGCACGAAGGTCTTCACCAGCATGATCGCCGACCAGGTGATGCTGGCCATCGTGCTCGGGCAGGCGCGAGGTACGCTCTCGACGGAACGGGCACAAAAGTTAATCGAGGGCCTCCTACACCTCCCCACCCAGGCAGGCGATCTGCTCACCAACGAGCATATTTATGATGAGCTTGCTGCCAAGATCTACACGGCCACGGATATGCTATACCTGGGACGAGGCATAAACTTTCCCACCGCGCTCGAAGGGGCCCTGAAGATCAAGGAGATCAGCTACATCCACGCGGAAGGCTGCGCGGCCGGCGAGATGAAGCACGGCATAAATGCCCTCATAGACCACCTGCTGCCTGCGGTGTGCATCGCACCTCAAGACCATGTTTACTCCAAAATGCTCAGCAACATAGAGCAGGTCAAGGCGCGGGACGGCATTGTAATAGCCATTGCCACCGAAGGGGATAAGGAGATAAAGAACAAAGCAGACGATGTGATCTACATCCCGCCGGTAGACTACCTGCTCTCCCCCATCCTGGCGGTCATCCCCTTGCAGATGCTAGCCTACAAAGTTGCTGTGCGCCGTGGCGCTGACGTAGACCAGCCGAGGAACTTGGCTAAATCCGTGACTGTGGAGTAAAGTACGTTCTCACCGATTTGATTCTTGAAGAGAGGTACAATGGGAACTACACCCAACGACTACACCTACCGTCACCCGATCATGGAGGACCTCCGAGCGGCGCTCCACATACAGCGCACGGCGGGGATCGCTGACTTCGGCTCCTCGGACCTGACAGAAGAGACTTTACAGGCTAACTGGGAGACTGGTAGGACTGCCCTCGATACAGATGCCTGGCTAGTCTCTGCTCAGGACGGCACTCCCGTCGCTTATGCCGAGGCGTCCCAGAGCAATGACCCGGTGTGGAGCGTACTCTGGGTGCTGCCGGAACACAGAGGCGAGGGGATAGAGGATACATTACTCCACTTGGCCGAGAGACGGACACTGGAACACGCGGCTAGCGGAGTAATCAGGGGCCGAGCAAGCCACACCAACCTGACGGTATGCAGAGCCTATGAACAGGCAGGCTACTCGCGCTATCTCTCTTTTCAGATAATGGAGAATAGATTGAACCAGCTCCCACCAGAGCCGGCATGGCCTGCGGAAATCAGCGTTCGTACCTTTGTTCCCGGACTGGACGAGCACATTACTTACGAGGTCGATGAAGAAGCATCGGAGGACAAAGGCTACCATAGCCCATTGACATTCGACGGCTGGGCCGAGCGCATGGGCATTCACACCCCTAGATTTGACCCCACACTCTGGTTCTTGGCCTGGCGAGGGCCCGATCTGGCGGGAGTAGCCCTGAACTACTACGACTCAGAAAGCTCGACCGGCTGGATAGACCATCTTGGGGTTCGCCGCCTCTGGCGCAAGCAGGGCCTGGGTAGGTCACTCCTGCTCCATGCCTTTCGCGAGTTCTATCAACGGCGGGTGCCCACGGTCAAACTCAGCGTAGACAGCGGCAGTCTCACCAATGCTCCCCGCCTATACACACGGGTGGGTATGGAGGTAGTCCAGTTCTACCATATTTACCGCAAAGAGCTAGGCCCCATCACTTCATAGCTCATGAAACCACGAGGCACTGCTTGAAACAGCATGCGGATCTTATGCAGTTGAAGAGAAGCAATCAGGAAAACTACGCGGTTCCAGGTTGCTTCTCAATGAGGTAAAGCCAAAAATTAAATGGAAGACCTACAACAAACAGAAAAGGGTCTGCCTGTGGGGCAGACCCTTTTCTGTTTGCTACTAACTAAGGCTGTGATAATGCATCAACACAGGCGCGGAAAGGAGAGTATCTCCTTCCCGTTCTTTAGTAAGGGAGGGTATCACTGTCTCCGTAGTTAGACATGTTACAACATGCGTCAGCCCGTCGAGTCCGCCTACAATCTTGTTGATGGTACGTCGACTATCCTCGGAAGGTACAACACCTTCAATATAAGCGACCCCATCCTCGACTTCGCAGATGACGGCATCTATATCCTCCAGCACGACCGCAATTATGCCGCGCACTCTGCGTTCAAGCTCCACATCTCGATCACCCATCACCCTGCCCTCCTGCCAGCCTGTTGGTACATGTAGCGGTGTACTCTAGCAATCCGCCACAGAACACCAGGCTTCTAGGCAAAGAGCGTGCCAACGAGCGGCAGTTGGAGCATACCGCGCAGAGGGGCACGTTAGGGCGTGAGGGTAAGCACACCTTCCTGATGGGCTGCTATTTCATCTCTGGTATAGAGCAGAGGGTTATACTCGTAGCGGCTCCACGGACCCTGCATGTCGCTAAAGTGCTTGTTGAAAGGCTGCCCCGACTGCCCGTTGGCGTATATACCCAACGAGTTGGACCAGTTGCCCAGGTCCTCGATCATTCTGTACGACTGGTGATTATGTACAGTGAAAGAGCCCAAAAGCGAATAGGAGCCGACCGACACTGTGGTGTTGTCACCTCCTATGGACACTGCAGGCAGGTTGAATATACCAAGCTGCGCGCCGAATGGGTGGCTTGGCTGAAATTGATGCAGCTTGCCCCACTGCCAATCCGGCATGTTAGAGCCAAGCCCGGTCGTCATATCATTCAGGGCATCGGTAAGACTGCGTAAGAAGATGTCGTCTCGAGTCTCTTTTTGGGGGGTCGCAGAATTATCCCAGAGCGGGTCGTTCGGCGTATCGACCAGCCCTTCCAAGCTCCGAAGCGCACTTCCAGTCTGGTCGATATACATCGGGTAAAGGTCCTGCCCCAGCTTGGTAGCCAGCGTTTCGCTCAACGCTTTCTCATAGAAGACTTCGTATATAGAGGCAGTTGTGCTATCTACCTTTATGTCTCCGTCCCAGCCTTTGAACATGTCGATTACACTTTGCGTGGCGGGATCTGGAGATTTGAGACCTGCTATCATGGGGGCCAGGTGCTGGGCCAACAGAGAATGTGTGTCAGCCTGCATTGCTTTAATGTCATCGATGCTAAGCTTGTCCTTAGCTTTCAGCATAGCCACTATGCGGCCTATGCGCCAAGGGGGTGCCCAAGCGCCCGACACCTGGTACTTGTAGTCGGGTGCAAACGGTTTGTTGTTGGCCGTTGCCAGGTAGTGAGTGGGTGGATTGTACGACATGGGCAGATCAGCGAAAGGTATCATGCCCGTCCAATCGTACTCACCCGTCGACGCGGGCACCGGCACCGAGCCATCCCCTTTCTTACGTATCGGCACGTCGCCGGTCATCTGATAACCGATATTGCCTTGTTTGTCGGCATAGACAAAGTTCTGCCCGGGCACACTCCACTTGGATAGAGCAGCCCTGAACTGATCCCAATTGGCTGCGGTTTGCAGGC
>JALYYZ010000081.1 GCA_030945985.1 Chloroflexota bacterium | reverse complement strand
GCCCTCAAAGTTGCGGTTGAAGGAACGTATCGACACCGCGCCCGACGAAGGCGCCTGGCCCATCCCTATGCACGGCCCGCAAGCCGACTCGAGTATACGTGCGCCCGACTCTATCAGGTCGCCGAGTGCGCCTGAGCGAGCGATCATGGTGTATACCTGGCGCGAGCCCGGCGTCACACCAAACGAGAGGTCAGGGTGTACAGTCTTACCACGGAGCACGCTAGCCACAGTCTGGAGGTCTACAAAGGAAGAGTTTGTGCAGGAACCCACAAGCACCTGGCTCACAGGAGTACCCGCCACCTCGCGCACAGGAACCACGTTGTCTGGACTATGAGGCTTGGAAATCAGAGGCTCGAGCTCGTCCAGGCTGATCTCGATTATACCATCGTACTCAGCGTCAGGGTCGTCGCAGAGTTCAATCCAATCGCCGCCGCGCTGCTGTGCGTCCATATATTCTTTGGTGCGCTCGTCGGAAGGGAAAAGAGATGTGGTAGCCCCTAGCTCAGCGCCCATATTGGTGATGGTGCTACGCTCAGGCACTGAAAGGTCAGCCACACCGGGGCCGCCGTACTCTATCATCTTACCGACGCCGCCTTTTACGGTGAGCCGGCGTAACAGCTCGAAGATAATGTCCTTTGCTGCTACCCAGGGTTGGCGCTTACCGATTAATCTCACGAGCCACACTTCGGGCATAGCCGTATAGAATGGCCCTCCGCCCATGGCAACGGCTACATCGAGGCCGCCCGCCCCGATAGCGATCATGCCCAATCCACCGCAGGTAGGTGTATGGCTGTCCGAGCCAAGAAGCGTCTTTCCGGGCACCGCGAAGCGCTCCAGATGAACCTGGTGGCATATACCGTTGCCCGGCCGCGAGAAATATATACCGTACTTGGCAGCTATAGACTGCAAGAAACGGTGGTCGTCGGCGTTTTCAAAGCCGGTCTGAAGCATGTTGTGATCGACATAGCTAACTGAGACATCGGTCCGAGTTCCCGGTATACCCATCGCCTCGAACTGCAAGTACGACATAGTACCCGTAGCATCCTGGGTGAGCGTCTGATCGATCCTGAGCGCTATTTCCTTGCCCGGCTTCATTTCCCCACTAACCAGGTGGTTGGATATTATTTTTTGTACCAGATTTTGTGGCATCTGCCTTGCCCTCCTCTTCGAGAACCCTCCAAGTAGATTTTAAGGTGTGGGATTCTGTGCTTTATCGTTAATTATATCACACATAGCCGCCTTTTGCAGACGCGAAGAGGTTGAACAAATCGTGTTTGGGCTGACACTGGGAGCGAACAACAGACAGCAGAGCAAGCCGAAGGCTTGCTCTGCTGTCTGTTGTTGACAATTCGCTAGAAGGAACGCAGCTTAGCCGCGATTATGCCGAAGTCCGCTACTGCCTGGCCGCGAATGCGGTCGTAAGCCTCACCTTGCTGGCGCATAATGTACGAGGGGTGGTAAGTCATTATCAGCTCACTGTTCTCCATCCCCTCTATCGGAAGGCTAAAAGGCAACCAGCTGCCACGCTCCTCTGTCATTCTGACATCGCGCCCCGCTATGGCCCTGGCGGCGACCGAGCCCAGGCAGCAAACAATGCGCGGCTTGATTATGTCTAGCTCGCCCGCCCGCCATATTGTGCAGGCTTTTATCTCGGGCACTCTGGGAGGACGGTTGGAGACGCGCTTGCCCTGCATATTGGTGGGTCTGCACTTCACCGTATTGGTGATCCAGATCTCCTCTCGGCTGATGCCTGCCTCATCGAGCAGAGAGTTCAGCACCTGCCCGGCGCGGCCCCAGAACGGGTGCCCCGACTTATCCTCGTCTGCTCCCGGCGCTTCGCCCACGATCATCAGCCTGGCTACGGGCGAGCCCTCGCCAAATACCACCTGGGTACGAGTAGCGCAGAGGTCGCAACGGCAGCAGCGAACCCCAGGCTCACGCAGGGCGGCAATCGCCTTGGCCTTATCAGCATGGTAATCAGGCCCCGCCGCTTGGTCGGGCGTGTCAGCCAGCATATCCTCATGTGGGTGAATTATCTCTTCCACGCTTGTGTGAGCGTGGGGCTGCGCGGCTCTCGGCATGGAGGCACCTCTTTTGCTAAAGTCTCTACTAAGATCTCTGTAGATGCATGGAGGCAAGCAATAGGCATGCCGCCTTAAGAAGATGGGAGAAGTTATGTCAATCGAACCTGAAGTAGGTCTATCGAGCGAAATTGTTTACGACGGCAAATTGATCAAAGTAAAGCGTGAGATGGTGCGCCTACCCGACGGCAACGAGCGCCCGCGCGAGATCGTGCTCCACCCTGGCGCGGTCGCCCTGGTCGTTGTCGATGAGGAAAAGAAGCTGCTGCTCGTTCGTCAGTACCGCCGGGCTGTGGACCGAGCTCTGCTGGAGATACCTGCCGGCACTCGCGAGAAGGGCGAGGATGCAGAGGCATGTGCGCGGCGTGAAGTAATGGAAGAGGTGGGCTACGAAGCGGCCAGCGTCGTTCGACTGGGCGGCTTCTATTCGGCCCCTGGCTTCTGCACCGAGTTCCTCGATTGCTACCTGCTGACCGGTCTCAAAGAGAACAAGCAGCAAGGCGACGATGACGAGAACATCGAGGTCGAGCGGTTAAGCGTAGCCGAGGCATTACAGGCCATCCAGACAGGCGAGATTTGCGACGCGAAGTCGATATGTGGCATCCTGCTCTGGCTTAACGGAAGAGCAGGGAGCCCGGCCTAACAACAGTCTTCATAACTGCCCTTGCGCGTCCGGCATGTCGCCATCCTTTAGTTCATAACCGTAAGCAGATGCTCCAACGAAGCTGACACCGGTCAAGTTTGCGGCATCGAAGTATGTAGCTTCGACTAGCGACCCCCTAAAGATTGCACCTTCTAAATTTGCTCCTCGAAAATCGGAGCACTTGACGTTGCAATGCAGAAAGCTGACGTGTCGAAGATTGGCCCCACTAAAGTCAATCTCAGATAGCCAGCCATGATCGAAGGTAGCGCCGTCAAGGGTGCTGTTACGGAGGTTGGATCCAGCAGGGAGGTCAACTTCACTAAAGTGGCGCTGTCCAGCACTATAACGTCCCAGCAGTTCCTCAGCACTTGCGGGTGGCTGATTTTCAGCCTGTTGGGTCAATTTAGACACCTACTGGCCACATCGGGGTCGCTACGGTTTAGCAGACGCATCAAGGTGTCGTAGCATTGATTTCCCTGGCAGCAATATCGCGCCTATACTGCACACCCGGCATAGTTATCCGTTCTATGTCGCCGTATGCGGCCTTTCGGGCGGCCTCTATATCCAACCCACGGCCAACCACCGTCAAGATACGCCCGCCATTAGCTACAAGCTGCATCTCGCCCTCGAGGATCTCAGTAGGTTTGGGCTCACGCGATATGAGACTGCGGAAGAGGGATTTGCCCTTGTTAGGGGACGCCCCACCGCCTTCATCGGCTGTCAAGGATATGGCCCCTTCCAGCTCCGTGCCACCATGGAACACCAACACCCCCTCCGACAAGTCGCCAAGTCCCCTCACCGGAACGCCAGGCGACTTGGCTGTTGGATAGCCCTCCGACGCTAGCACCACACCGACTGTTACATCGGGGCTCCAGTTAAGTGGAAGCACACGTCCGAGGTTACCATCAGCAATCGCCAGACCTATCTCCTCCAGAGGCGTTACCAGTCGCGGCAGTAAAACCTGTGTCTCAGGATCCCCCATTCTGCAATTGAATTCTAACACTTTGGGCCCCTGCTCAGTAATCATCAGACCGGCATAGATCACTCCTCTGAAAGGAGTACCTTCGCTCGCAAGGGCGTCCACAGCCTTCTGAATTATGTCGCGCTCCACCAGCGTCCACAACGCCCCATCGATGCGCCTGGTAGGGCTGTATGCGCCCATGCCGCCGGTGATTGGTCCCTCATCTCCGTCCAGCAACCTCTTGTAGTCGCATGCAGGCGGCATCATAGCGCAGTGCTTTCCATCGGTGAAGGCGAGCGCACTCACTTCATAGCCGCGCAAGAACTCCTCAAAGAGCACGACCGCGCCCTGGCCTGTGCCGGCACCATCTGCCGTGGCCTCAGTATCGAGCAAATGAGAGGTCGCGAGATGCGCGAGGGCATCCGCCCCCTCTTCAGCACTGCCTACCACAGCAACACCTTTACCTGCTGCGAGTCCGTCCGCTTTGAGCACAAGTGGGTAAGCAGTTTCCGGTGAGCGCAGCTTTTCAATGGCAGTGTCGATACCCTGCACCACCGTGTAACCAGGTGCAGGTATATCGTGCCGGGCCATAAAGTCACGTGCCCACGACTTGCTCCACTCGATTCTGGCTGCTGCCTGTGTTGGGCCCAGAACAGGCACCTGCAGCAGCATCAGCGAGTCGGCAAGACCATGCCTTAGAGGCACCTCGGGCCCGATGATCACCAGCTCTATGCCGTTGGAAAAAGCCCAGCCTGCGAGGCGGTCGCACTGTGCCTCCGTCTCGCACCTTATATCCAGGTTCCGCGCGATCAGCGCCGTACCGCCGTTGCCGGGCGCACAGTAGATTGTGTCAACGGCGCTGCCGGTTGCCAGCTTCCACACAATGGCATGTTCACGTGCCCCTGACCCGACTACAAGCACTTTCATCACTCTAGCTCCTACGTTAGTGGATAGTGGTTGGTGGTTAGGAGCTTTATCTCTAACCACCAACCACTATCCATTATAGTTATCCAATCCACCGCCCACTGCCATAAATGAAACTGCACCATGCCAGCAATATAAGAGATAGCACAATGACCGGCGCCACCAGCCAACTAGCCCTGGCCTTTAGCACTCCGAGACCTACCAGGCCCGGCCATAAAGGTATCATATAGCGGGCCAACGAAAAGGTGATATTGCTGCTGAGCGGGTAGAGTATACCAAGCGCCAGCCACGTCCACTCTGAAGCAAGTAGTTTGCGCCTGCCCAGCCAGGCGCACAAGAGGAGGAGAGGCGGCAAGGTCAGGTCGAGCACCATATATAGCCTGCCACTCAAGCCTGCGCCCCCGCCATAGTACGCAACCCAATCCTGGCCCGGAGCGAAGCTTCCGGTAATACTCTGCCAGAGGGCAGCGAAGCTGTTCCAGTAGGTGACAAGAAAGAAAGACGCCTGATGGTTCCAGCCTTGCAGTTGGCTCTTCATAAGCACGGAAGGCGTGCCGAAGCGCCACCAGAGAAAGAGCACATATAGACCGAAGCCGGCAGGTATGAGCCCAAGCCAGAGCAGGTCAGGGCGTATCTTGTCACTAAAGGTGACCCTACGCCATTGCCAACCTCGTTGCGCCCCTGACGGCAACCCCCCTACTAGTGCAGATTTCAGATACCTTTTAGCTTTTATAAGAAGAACAAGCAAACCAAAACCCTGCGGGTTTTGATTTCTTTGTTCTTGGAAGGAAGTCCTCTTTCCCCAAGAGGTTAGGGTTTCCTCCGCTAGCTCTGGTGCCTTTAGGGACTCTGGAA
>JALYYZ010000202.1 GCA_030945985.1 Chloroflexota bacterium | reverse complement strand
GTCCCAGAGGCGGTAGTGAAGGCTGGCTGCGCTGAGACTCACCGCAATGGCAGCGAATGCGATGTTGAACATGAGCGGGTGGAAGAAATAATAGAACCAGGGTGGCGCCCAAAACCATACGGTGGATTGTGTATGCTCGATGACCAGTGCAACCAGGGCCACAACAGCGCCGGCCACGAGCCACTTCGTCTGCTGCCGGTGCAAGCGATCAGATACATGTATATAGCGGTAAATTTGTGCGACAAAGCCACCAAGGATGAGTGAGAGCACCAGGAGTCCAACAGGCCCACGCGCGCGTGCGTCGCCCGCGCCTGGACCTAACACCCAGAACAGTACGCCTGTAACGCCCAGGAGCGTAGGGATGCGCGTCCAGCCCGGTACCCACCTCCCGCTGGGGAAAACGTAGAAGAACAAGCAAAGGAAAGGGTATCCGGCAATCAGTAGGAGGTTCCCCGGCTGCGCGACCTTCTGTTGCCCTGCTGTGAACGCTGCGAGGAGAGGGATCGACTGGAAGGTGCCGAAGGCCAATAACGTGAATGAGGTGAGTAGCGCCATGGGGTTGTCTGCCTTGCGCCGGAAGAGCGCGATGGCACCTGCAAAGCAGAGGAACGCCAGGAACTGGAGGGTGATCCGATAAGTAGCGTAAAAGTCGAGGGACAGACCCAATGTCTGGAGCCCGCGGGCATCGACAGGAGAGAATTGCCAGTACGGGAAATCTGTGGCGGCGCCCGTGGTACTAACCAGCGCGTATAGGGATGGCAACCCCAGTGCGATCTGCGCAAGGAGCGCGAGGGCCATAACCAGCCAGGCGATCCTTGCCCACCTGAGAGCCGGACTATAAGCAGGACGGCTCAGGGCCTCGCCCGGAGTGGCTTGCCTCTGGGCCTGCTGTGTGAGTGCCTTGCTTTGCAGCCTCATTGTCCAATTCCCTTTGCACTGTCGATCTGCTCTCTCCGGTGATCCAAGTATACTCCTCCCGTCAACGCCGAGCATGATCATGCGTGTCATAGAGTTCATGCAGTGGGGTATTACCCTCCCACCAGGCTACCTTACTTATCTAACCCCAGGGTTGGCGGTACGGAAGAACTTACGGGCGGACAGCACGAGTGCTAACATAGCCACAACAAAAAAGATCGACCCCAAGATCATCGGCACAGGTAACTGAGACCCGGGCGCTCTGTCGGTGAGCCCCAGGAAGAGGACGATAGCCGCCATCAAGAAAGGAAAGACCCACTGCGCATACCAGGCCCAGCGCTCTCCCCGCCTGAACGGCACCAGGCAGACGAGCGCGCTCAAGATCCCGATGCCGAAAAGTTGGGCGCCCCCTATTCTGCGATTATAGTCGATCATGTTGGCTACATAAGGGCTTGCCTCTTTCAGCTCGTTCCACCCCGTGCGTGTGATACTGTGCATCAGCACCGACTCGCCTGATTGCAGGTCGGAGCCGCCGCCCACCATGTCGCCAATTCCGAAGAGGATTATGGTAATGCTCAGGGCGAGCATTACTTTCCAGGCGTGGCGCTCAGCAAACGTTGCCCTCTCTTGGTGCGCTGATGAAAGACTTATCCCTGACATCTTTTGGGATGTGAACAGACTTCTCATGTTGTTCCTCCTAACGCTCCGGCATTACAATATTGGGACAGAAGGGCAGGGCAGGCCTGCGTATGGGGAGCCTGCCCTCTACGGCTTCTATGCTATTGCGCCCGCGCACGCCGCAGTGTCAGACCTGCCAGCGTGAGGCTTGCGGCGCCGGCCAGAGCAACTAGCCACAAACCTTCATCGCCGTTGCCCGTCCTTGGCATGCCCCCAGGAGTGCCCCCGGCGGGTGTGGCGGTCGCCATGGCCGGAACCTGCACCGGAGCCCCGGCAGTTGCCGTAGCCTGAGCGGTTTCAGCGGCCAGCACCGTGACATGGCCGCTCATCCCCATTTCATCGTGGAAGATGCAGACGTATTCGAACGTGCCGGGCTTGGTGAATTGGAGGCGGTAAGTGCGCGGTCCCGGCCGTGGAGATTTCGTGCCGGGAATGTTACCTGAGCTGGTGATGCCCGTGCCATCATAAGTGGGCCCACCACTTGGCGCCAGGGCTTGCACATTCACGAGCACCTTGGCCGGACCGCTCGGCTGAGGCTGAATGGTGTAGAACGGAGGCTCCTTTGCGCCCGAAAAGAGACTTACGGTGTGTGCTTCATCGCTAGAGGTCTGCGTCCACTCGACCGCGTCGCCCACGTGAATGGTAAAGTCCTCGGGGAAGAAGCGCATGTAAGACAGCGCTCCCACGTCCCAGCCCATGCTGCCATGGTAGACCATAGTGCCGTCGGGCGCTACGGACGGCGGCGCTGCCTGCTTGGCCTGTCCCTCCGCGGCCTGCGCAGCTTTGTCATCCGCCGCAAGCAGAGCCTTTGCCTCGGCAACTACGTCAGCAGGCGCTTTGTCCAGAGCGCCTCCTGCATCGACGACCGTCACCTGGCCCGTCATGCCTTCCACCTCGCCGCTAGGCAAGCGGTGTGCGTGTAAAGGGCACAGATAAGAGAAGCTACCCGCCTTCGTGAAAAGCAGGCGATATTCCTGCACGTCAGGCGCGGTCATGCTCATGTTGCCCGAGCCTGCCAGTGAGGTACCGTCGAAAAGAGGCCCACCCTGCGGGAAGAATGCCTGAGGGTTCCCTTCGGGGGCCGGAGGCCCTGCGGCGCCCGGTGCTGGAGGTAGCCCTATGGGCACATAGTTTTGTCCGGCTGGGGGGAAGACCACCTGGTGTATATCGGCGTTGAGCTTCCAAACAACCGTGTCGCCTACGTGGACGGTGATCTTATCGGGGTAGAAGCGCATATACTGCCAGGCACCCGCCGGCATCTGCGTGGGCGACTTCTGCTCCGGTGTGGACTGCCCACCCACCAGCACGGTCCATGTCTGCGGCTGGCCTGCCTGCGTAGCGGGTGCGGCCTCGACGCGAGCTGGCAAGCCAACACCCAGCGTAGCGATAAGTGCCAAAGGTGTCACAAGGGTTAGTGCGGCTCGTGAGCCAGCGGTGCGTTTCAGTATCCTCTCCATCATTCATTCTCCCCTTTCTTATGTAGGCCGGTACGCCGGCACGTTCCATCTCACACCGACGGCGCGCTCGGGAACCCCCATGTTAGAACCCTACCAGGTCGCACCGTCGAACATAGGTGCGAAGGTAAGCATTCCCTTGAGTCCAGCACTGTTGCGCGGACTGTTACCTGCGCTCCATGCCAACATGCTACCCTGCCCGGTGCCGGGTAGTAAGGGGCTGCATTCCCGTCTTCCACGGGCAATTGTCCCGACTTTGCACGGGAAAGCAGGGATCGTGAGGTGACTATTCAGGGTTGAAGGTAGAATTTGTGGCAACGAGGTAAAATGAGGTCGGGGCTCGCTGCGGCTGTATTGCAACAACTCAATGGATCGGTTAGAGTAGCATCAACCAGCCATTATTGTTAGCCACCGGAGCCGATCTCATGCCAACAGAGCCCCAGCCCAAGCTGTTCAAGTATCGCCACTTTGAGGCATCTCTAATCCTGATGTGTGTTCGTTGGTATTTACGGTACTCTTTGAGCTACCGCGATCTGGAAGAGATGATGGCTGAGCGTGGCCTCTCCGTAGACCATACTACTATGTACCGCTGGGTCCAACATTACGCCCCCATTCTAGAGAAACGCTGCCGAGCCAAACTCAGGCAGACTAACGACTCTTGGCGTGTGGACGAGACGTACATCAAGGTCAATGGAGAGTGGATGTATCTGTACAGGGCAGTAGACTCTGACGGCAACACGATCGAGTTCATGCTCAGCCAGAGGCGTAATGCTGTGTCAGCAAAGCGTTTCTTCCGCAAAGCCCTGCGTGCCAAGCACACCGTTATTCCACGAGTGATCAATGTCGATAAGAACCCCTCTTACCCAAAGGCAGTCAACAAACTAAAGCGCAAGGGCACTCTGCCCAGAGGCTGTAAGTTGCGGCCAATCAAGTACCTAAATAATTTAGTAGAACAAGACCACCGATTTATCAAGCGACGTGTGAACGCAGGTCTAGGGTTCTGGTCATTTGAGACGGCATGGCGGACGATACAAGGATATGAGGCAACGAACCAACTTCGTAAAGGTCAAGTAAGTGGGACAACCAAAGGGGACATCAGGAGCCAGGTCAGGTTCGTGTCAAGAGCGTTCGGGCTTGCTGCCTAGACCTGCTGTCCACCTCATATCACCACGCCTCTGTTCGTAGGAGGTCGAGTTGTTGCAACACATCCGTCGAGCGTGTGCTGGTGAGGCTCAATGAC
>JALYYZ010000163.1 GCA_030945985.1 Chloroflexota bacterium | reverse complement strand
TGCGTTGGGCGTGGTCCTGGCCGTATTTGCCCATATGCACGCCCGTCAGCACTATTTCGCGGAAGCCGTCCTGGAGCCGCTCTTGCACCTGCCTCACTACGGCTCCGGTCGGTGTCGAGCGTGGCATACCCCTGGTGAACGGGATGATACAGAAGGTGCAGAAATCGTTGCAACCATCCTCTATCTTGACCATCGCTCGCGTGCGCGACCTGTATTCCGCGTACTCTTCAGCCTCGCCCCCCGCCCAGGCTGGCGTGCTCTCTTCTGCAGAAGGTTCTGTTACGCGGCGTGTGCCTGGTATATACTCAGGCATTTGCTTGAGCACAATATCGAGTAGGCTTTCCTTTTCGCGATAACCAACTATGAGCCCCACTTCGGGCATATTCTGGAGGGTTGCATACCCTGATTCAGCGTAGCAGCCTGTGGCAACTATCAGGGCATCAGGGTTGGCATGCGTGCCCCGGCGCAGCCATTGCCGACTTTTGCGGTCGGCAATATGTGTAACAGAGCAGGTGTTTACAATGTAGACATCGGCAGGAGCGCATGCCGGCACGATCTGGAAGCCGGCGTCCCTGAAGTCCAGCATAGCGCGCTGGGTGTCACTCTGGTTGACTTTGCAGCCTAAAGTAACGAAAGCTACGCGAGGCGGGTACACCGTATGCCCGGTGATTATCTTTTCCGTGTCCAAATGTAGAATTTCCGGCATATCTTATTCCTGCTAAGTTGCCCATGAATTATACAGCAACCATGTAGGTTGGGACGCTGGACCAATCCTATGCTCCAGAGCGCCTCTAAAGCCGAATAATTCAGGTAGACTGCTAGATGATAGGTACTTTATGTCCAGAAGATTGCCTCCAGGCCCGCCGGGGCTACCATTTGTTGGCGCTGTGTTTTCGTACATGCACAATCCGCTTGATTTCATGATGGACAACTATCTACGCTACGGTGACGTTGTGCGTATCGACCTTCTTGGCATAAAAGGCGCTGCCCTGCATGGAGCCGAGGCCAACCGCTTTGTGCTTGTAGATGGGGTATCCAAGTTCAGTGTGGCCTCTTTGATAGATAAGGTGCATGCTCGCTGGATTGTGGGCGAAGGCGTGCTCTTTATAGATGACCCTGCTCACCGCAGACAACGCAAGCTGATGATGCCCGCCTTTCACCGCAAGCGTATAGAGGAATATCAGCACATTATGCGTGAAACCACCGCTCAAATGCTCGATGGTTGGCGGGTGGGCGCTACGCTCAACATCGCCGGGGAGATGCACCGGCTCGCGCTGATCATCGCGGGGCGTACCCTGTTCAATATGGACCTCTCCGGTAGCTCGCATGAACTGGGCGACGCCGTAGCCACCCTCGTGAAAGTAGTGAGCAATCCACTCAACGTCGGTCTGGCGCAGCTCCCATTTGATCTGCCGCCCGCAGGGCAGGGTGCTACTTTGCGGAGAGCCTTGAAGAGGATAGATCAGATATTGCGCGAGATCATCGACCGGCACCAACGCGAGCACAAAGATACGGGAGATGTGGTCTCGATGCTTGTCGCGGCTCGCGACGAGGAGGGCGGGGGACTTACTGTACCGCAGATACGCGACCAGCTACTCACCCTCTTTATTGCTGGGCACGAGACGAGTGCCAATGCGCTTAGCTGGGCCTTCTACCTGCTGGCCCAGCACCCCGTGGTTACAGCAAAGCTACTGGACGAACTAGATGGTGTGCTGCATGGTGAAGCTCCCTCGCCGGCAGACCTGGAGCGGCTTCCCTACCTCGAACAGGTAGTCAAGGAGGTGCTACGTCTTTACCCACCTGCGCCCAGCGCCAACCGTGTAGCCCTCGAAGAATTTGAGTGGAAAGGCTACACCATCGACAAAGGCGATCTGATAAGCTACGTGCCTTTTGTCAGCCATCGAATGTCTTCCCAGTTTCCCGACCCCTTACGCTTCAAGCCGGAGCGCTTCGACCCTGTCACGGGTGACAAAGCTCCACCTTATGCCTTTATTCCTTTTGCTGCGGGGCCACGCTCCTGTATCGGCGCGCCTTTTGCAATGATGGAGATAAGAACGGTGCTTGCTATGTCGTTGCAGCGCTACCGCCTCGACCTGGTGCC
>JALYYZ010000301.1 GCA_030945985.1 Chloroflexota bacterium | reverse complement strand
ACTAAAGTAGGTGGGCCCTGGTTAATTCTATCCCTGACAAGGTTTGAGCCGGGTGGGGCGTCCCAGATCGCTTCCATCCACCAGGTTGCACCCGCCTCTGCGTAAGGACCTACAATGTCGGCGGCCCGTTGCCGGTCGTCCCCCGGCGTTTTACCTTCCGCTATAATGTCGAATGGCCAGGGTTGCGAGCGATGCTCGCCAGCGTAGTCGCGCATTGCCCTGATAGCCTCGGGCGTTACGGGAGCCGGAGAGCCATCCTCGGCCAGCACGTTGGGTAGGAGGCCGTCATACTTCAGGGCGCGGTTCATCGACTTTGCTCGAGGCCACGCCCCCACCACCCAGATCGGTATTCGCGGCAGTTGCACGGGCCTAGGAAGAAAGGTAAGGTTGCTCACCCGGTAGTGCTTGCCGCTGTAGCTGAAAGGCTCGCCGCTCCAGAGGCCGGTTATTATCTCCAGGCTCTCATCGAGCAGTTCGGCACGCACCTTGCGGTCGGTGGCCTCGCCTACACCTCCGAAGCCGAGGTCGTCGAGTGCGCCCAGGCCGACAGGGAGTACCAGTCGACCATTAGAGAGCCGGTCGAGTGTAGCGGTCTCACGAGCCACCTTCCAGGGCCGCCTGCGCGAGAGAGGCGTGATGATCGCTCCTATGCGTACCTTCTTTGTGCGCATCGCTATCGCGCCCATCAGCACCCAGGGGTCAAAACCAGGAGCGTCGGGCGCGAGCGCAGGGTCTATGCAGATGCAATCAGGGACGAAGACGCCATCCCACCCCGCTGCCTCTGCTTCCGCCGCAAGCTGCACAATGGTGAGGACGTCGCCGCCTGGAATTACGAAACCGTACTTCATACAGGGTCCTTTTGAAAGAAGAGATGGGGCTCAATCTGTACGAGAGACCATATAGTATGAGCGAGGATGCTTCGACTGACCACAATCACAGCGATAAGAAAGCTCCATCCTGGCAGCGCCACAGCCAGCATATCTCTATGGCTCGTTGCTGGGTATTAGAGCTATATGCCCTTCATTCCACCTTCTGAATTGCGACTCAAGCAAGACTTACGCGGTTGGCACATTGTACCGTGTCGTAAGCGTAAAATCATGCCTGTTGGCATGCTTCGCGTAGCGGGCATACAAACGCTCAATTGTGTAAGCCTCATCAAGAGTATATACGCAGGGGTGGAGCTAGTCCAGGTGCATCAGGTTTCGCAACAGGAAGGGTGCTACAGCTTGGAAGACGTAGTTTCACAGAGCATGAGCTGTGTGAGCTCGTTATTGTCGCATGCCCTTCTGAGTGCTGCAGCCTGCACCGAGCGCCGGCACGCGAACTTACAAGCGCAAGCGGGTAGCTTGAAGAGGCACTAACCGCGAGTAACGCGGTAGAGAAGAGAGGATCTTGTTACGGAGCGTAACAGTTTGCGCTCTGCTTGCACAATTACGACAGAGCATAACAGCTATCCTCACCAAAACGAAGCATGGACAGAGAGCAGAAGAAGACGTCACATGACCAGACACCGCATCTGTAAAAGTCCTAACATCTGTATGGCGTATTATGCGAAATTGCACCGCAACTGTGCGTCGGTTGTTACGGAGCGTAACAACTGTGGAAAAGGCCGCGAGTCGTCCATCGGGCTGGTACTATCACAATACGCCTCGGTAGATATACTGAGCCCGGTACACTGAGCCCTGTGGGAACCGGCGCATTACATGGGTAGTATGGCAAATATTAAAATGATAACAGCCGGAGCGTGGCAACAGTGGCATATTTTTGCTAGAATAGCGTGCTGTGTATCCACTTACTCTGCTTTATGGCCTGCTCGATAGCGACAAACCCTCTGGGTGCGTATTCGCAGAGCGGCACAGCTACAACGTCAGATAGTCGGACGCTGAGAGTAGACAGACGTCTGGAGAGGTCCGAACTTGGCCGGTATGACCATCAGTATAGCCCATCATGCAGGAGGTGTCGGCAAGACGACCACCACCCTCAATCTGGGCTTTGCCTTAGCCCAAAAAGGGATGCGAGTGCTGCTCGTCGACCTGGATCCGCAGGCTGACCTCTCGGAGCGACTGCACCTCGACCGAGGGGTCGCCGACCTGGCGCAGGTGCTTGGCATGGGGCGTGGTGAGCTTGAGCCCGTGGTGTGCAAATGGGGCTCCGTTCGGCTGGACGTTATACCCAGCACGCTCGATATGGCCGGGGCCGAGCTGGCGCTGGCGGGAGTGCTCAACGGCAGGGAGCGCCGCCTCGG
>JALYYZ010000156.1 GCA_030945985.1 Chloroflexota bacterium | reverse complement strand
ATGTCCTACTTATATAGGACATCGCCTTGCGGCTCTCTTTCAAGGGGCATATTTCAGGAGACTGATTTCGGGCCGGCTGGCATGGAGATGAATGCAGCAGACTCAGGCTCTAATGCCTTAGATCTTCTCCATGACCGTCGACATTGCCGCCGTTGCCGTTCTGCGTATGGGAAGCTTCGCCGCCTTTGCGGCCTATCTCCGCCATGTGCTGGCGGTTCTCGCTAACCGCCTTACCACCTTTGCGGCCTATCTCCGCCATGTGCTGGCGGTTCTCGCTCACGGCGGCACCACCTTTGCGGGCAATCTCTCGCTGGGCTTTGTCGTCCATGGCCGCGAACCCGCGTCCACTACCTCCGCCATGTTCCCTATCGTACATCTTCTGTAGCATGGTTGCTGCTCCTTGTGGTGTGTAACCCTTGCATCTGCCAAATCTGTTTTGCAGGCGAAGATCAGGCAATGAAAGGCGGAACTACAGTTGCCCGCGTTCACGCCATCGAGCCGTCGCTCCAATGAATAATAGCATTCGCATGGGGCGGTTGGCTGCTCTCGCCCTATACGAATGCTCTGCTTTTACTTTACCAGGCAGCAGTGAACAATGGGGTTCGTTATGGTAAACAACCCTGTAGCGAACAGTAAACAATTATAAACAAACGCTTATAAACAAACGCTGCGTGCAGCAGCTTTAAGGGGCCGGTATGAACCTGTAGCCTACACCCCACTCCGTCTGAATGTAACGTGGTTGGTCCGCAGTATCGCCAAGTTTGCGGCGCAATCTCCGTACGAAAACCTTGAGGTACTGCTCTTCGCCCGAGTATTCAGCGCCCCACACGCGCTCCAGCAGATAGGAGTGAGGAAGCACCGTACCCGCGTGGCGCACCAGCTCTTCGAGCAGCCGGTATTCAGTGGAGGTAAGCTGTAGAGTTGTGCCACGCATAGTCACTTCACGAGTCTGTGTATTGATTGCCAGGTCACCAACTACCTGGTCAGGAGTAGATGTAGAAGACCCACTACCGCCACGCCGCATCAGCGCTCGCAAGCGCGCAAGCAGCTCAAGATGGTCGAATGGCTTAGTCAGATAGTCGTCAGCCCCAAGGTCGAGGGCCCGTATCTTATCGACGGTGGCATGCCTGGCCGTGAGGACCAGGATGGGCACCTGAGAAACTTCGCGTATATGCTGGCATACCTCGAAGCCGTTGGGGGGAGGCATCGACAAATCGAGAATTACGAGATCAAAGTTGGACTCATCGAATAACCTGACGGCTTCGTTGCCATCCGCAGCTATGACGATTTCGCAGTCGGGCCAATTCATTCGCGTGCCAAATGCGACAACATCAGCGACATCACGCTCGTCCTCAGCGATAAGCAGCCGTAAGGTCATGACTTGCCTCCCAGGTAATACCCTGTTTGCTATCACAAAAATTAGCCCCATCTTCATGCATTCTCTCGCCGGTGAGCATACCTCTATGCATGTCAATGAGGGCGCATGCAGTGGTGAGGCCATGATAGCCACTTCCGCATCGAGCCAGGAGAGGACGATAAGCAGTACATGGCAGCCTGTGCGGTGAAGCTCCTCGATAGCATCGGAAGCATCGAAGGACTCCAGCCGTCAGAAGAGGAGAGGTCAGCACGACGCGGCTCCAACTCTCTGGTAGCGATTAGAGTATAACACAAATGGTACCAGGCGGCAGTAACACAGTGGAACAGGCGATAAGGCATACTTTGTGCTAGTAGGACCTCCTGCGGCTAGTCTTAAGTGAGAGAACCGAGGCTAACAACTATGGAGCCAAGAAACATCGCCGGACAAGCAGGTTACATAAACAAACAAGAAGAGCACGCTGAGGTGCGCAAGCATGGTCGCGCCCTGGTACGAGGGCGTCAATTGGTGTCGTTAGGGCTCTTGCTGTTGGTACTCTTCGCGGCTATTACAGCCGTCGTCTTCTTTCTCGACCCTTTATCCTTCGATGTGCCTGTTGAGCAGGCTGTGCAGAAGGTGCAGTTCGAGCCCTGGAGGTGGCTGATGATCGGGGTCAGCGCGCCAGGCTTTGCGCCTGGAAGCTTTATTTTCCCCCTGGTGATGATAGCAGGTGTGGCCCTGTTCAAGCGCTTCGTAGAAGCGGCGTTCCTAGCGCTCGCAACGGTTTGCTCCGGCTCTTCTGAAGTGATGAAAGCAGTTATACATCGAGGGAGGCCAAGTGCCAACCTTGTGGAGGTCCTCGGCCACCCTACAAGCTTTAGCTTCCCCAGCGGGCACGTGACCGAGTATACGCTCGTTTTCGGCTTCAGCTTTTACCTGGCATTTACGCTGCTCAAACCGGGGTTGCTACGCACCCTGGCGCTGGTAATTTGCGGTGGCATGGTGCTGCTTGTTGGTATATCGCGCATCTGGGAGGGGAACCACTGGCCCACTGATGTGCTCGGCGCCTATGCGCTGAGCCTCGGCTTGCTGCTGCTGGTGATCTGGGGTTACAGGGGTTGGGAAGAGCGCCGGGTGGAAAAGGGTCTGGTCAAGGCGCAGAGCTAACATGGCGCCTATCTCGAACTGTTACCGGTAGGCGGCCGCTTGCAGATTGAACAGCTCGGCGTAAGTTCCATCCAGCGCAAGCAGGTCGGTGTGGGTGCCGGCTTCGGAGATAGTGCCGTTCTCCAACACAAAGATGCGGTCTGCCAGGCGTACCGTGCTGAAGCGATGGCTGATGAAGAAGGCCATCTTTCCCCTGGTCAGCTCTTTCATCTGGGCGAATATCTCGTACTCAGCTCGAGCGTCGAGGCTCGCGGTGGGCTCGTCCAGGACCAATATTTCGGCGTCGCGCATGAAAGCGCGAGCCAGGGCTACCTTCTGCCATTCTCCACCTGAAAGCTGGTGACCTTCGTCAAACCACTTGCCCAAGGTGGTGCCATACCCCTTCGGAAGCTTCTCGATGACCCCGTCAGCGCCACTCTTGCGCGCTGAACTCTCTACCATCGCCATGTTCTCCATATCGGCCAGCCGCCCCACCCCTATATTCTCGGCTGCCGTGAAGAAATAGGTGACGTAATCCTGAAATATGACGCCCGTAGCGGCGTGCAAGCTCTCCAGGCTATATTCTTTGAGGTCGTGACCGTCAAGCAATATCTGTCCATCATCCGGATCGTATAGCCGGGTGAGAAGTTTGACGATAGTAGTTTTGCCGGCGCCATTCTGCCCAACCAGGGCCACCGCTTCGTCCGGCCTTATAGTAAAGCTGACGTTGCGCAGCGCAGGCTCCTCTTTTCCCGGATAGGTGAATGTAACGTTACGAAACTCCAGGCCGCTCGTCAGGGGCAGCTCCAGCGTGCGCGGCACAGCCGGGCTCTGTATAAGGGGTGTGTAATCGAGGAAGTTGTAGAGATTGGTAAGGTACAGGTTGCTCTCGTACATGTCGGAGAGCCCACCCAGGATGCTACCGAGGCTCGATTGCACCTGCCCCACCGCCTGAGTGTAGAAAGTGAGGTCGCCAAGAGTGAGGCGGCCCGCCACTGCCTGGAGGGCCACGAAGAGATAGGTGCCGCTCGTCACAACTGTGGTAAGACTGCCCCACACGAAGCCCATGATGTAGCGCCGTCTGACCAGGCTGCGGTTTTCCTGGTAGAAGCGGTTGGCTATTTCGTTCCACCTGCTGATGAAAAAGTCGCCCAGGCCAAAGAGCTTGATCTCTTTGTTGTAGGTATCCTTTGTAAGCAAGTCCAGAAAATAGCTCATGCGGCGGCGATCAGGCGATTGGCGGCGCGACATCATGTAACCTTGCCACCCGTATCGCGAGTTGGCGATAAAGGTCGGTATAGGCGCGAGCAAGGCAGCAATAGCCACCGGCCAACCGAGACGCGAGATCAAGGCTATCATGCTCAGGAAGGTGATCAGCGAGCGAATGAGACCGAACATCTGCTGCACCATATTGGTGGGCCTGTAGCCCGCCTCGCGCTGCGCCTGCTGTAAGGCATCATAAAACTGTGGGTTCTCGAAGAAGAGCAGGTCAAGTCGATTGGCGTGCTCCATCAGCATAAGTTGCACGCGCTTAGCGGTAAGCTCCTGCAGCGCCTGCTGGTTGATGTCGCGCACCGCTTGCAACAACGAGCTGCCAATATAGAGACCGAACTGCGCGCCCACCAGCACGATTACCATGCTGACATACTCACCTGTGCCGCCCGCCTTGACTGAGGAGACCACAGCGTCTATAAGCAGCTTGCTGATCCACGCAGTGGCCGTAGGTATGATGCCGAAGAGCACCGAGAAAATAGCCATCGAGATTGTATAGCCTCGATGCGACTCCCATACGAGCCGGAATGCGCGTGGCACTCCTGCCACGGTAGCGCGACTGTTACGCCGCCATTCTGAGAGGCGTGCCTTCAGCGTTTCCGGCGGCTTGTTATCTGCGTCAGCGGGTGGCGTCTTACTGTTTCTTCCCGATGGAAAGTCTCTATTTCTCGGTTGTTGCATATATCCTGCCCGGTTCTAGTGCCTATTCAGGCCCCCTCTTTGGGAAAGAGCGCTCATTTCCATGAACACAAATCAAAACACTCTGTGTTTTGATTTGTGTGTTTTACTTTTGAAAGCTAAAAGATTCATGAAGCCGCATTAGTACCCTACCAGCTAAAGATTAACTGTTTTGTTTCATTATTTCTCACATGGTGAGAAATAATGAAACTATCAATACTTTGCTGGTAGGGTACTAGCTTTTTCTCGTGCATGTATAAACTATAACCTCGAACCGCGCGGGAAGCACCCGCTGTACGGCTAGTAGAGCACTGGCTAAACAGGCAGGTGATCTGGAGAACATGTGAGAAATGGATATTACTCGGAGAATAAACAATCGAAACCCTATGGGTTTCGATTGTTTATTCTCCGAGAGATTGCTCATTGCCTGAGATGGCTTCTCCAACTTGAGAAGGCACTCTGGCCCTACCGTCAGGGCCGGGAGGGCGGGTCAGGAGAAAGGCGCGTGGCCTCGGCAAATGCCCTAGTGGCTTCTGCCTCGTGGCCTGCACCTTTGTAGGCGCGGCTCAGGGTCATCCAGGCTTCGGCCATCTTAGGATCGAGCTGAGTTGCCTTCAGCGCAGGCGCGATTGCTGCTACGTAGTAACCCTGCCTGATGAGGCTCTCGGCAAGTCCCTGCTGGGGGGCGGCCCATGTAGGCTGTAAGCTTGTGGCCGTGCGGAAAGCAAGCTCGGCGTCTTCAAGCGAGTGTGGCCGGCCCGTCATGGCAGTGTAGCAGAGGCCAAGCTGATAATAGGCCACCGAATCGTTGCCCCCGGCAAGCAGATAGCTCTCCAGGAGTTGAGCCGCTGCGCTGAAATTGCCTTTCTTGTACTGTTCAACGCCCTGGTCGCGCAATTGGCGTGCGTCTGTGCCCGTAGAGCCTTTGCCAACAGGTCCAGCCGGCTGACCCGGTTGGGCTTGACCGGGCGAAACGTTGCTACTGGGGCTGATCCCCTTCCCAGGGGACGAAGGTTGAACAGCCGGAGGGGGCGAAAACCACTGGGTTGTTGTCAGCGCGTAGCCAGCGGCCACCAGAACTCCCAGGGCAAGCGCTCCGGTGATGAGCATCAGCGTGCCATGGCGCAAGCTCGTGGTAAAGCGGGCACCCCTCGTAGGCACCATGCGCGCTGGAGCCGCGTGCCGGCTTATACCACCGGCGGTTGGCTCCTCATTACCAATGTTCTCGGGGAGCATTTGCGTGCTAAGAGGCTGGGATTTGAGCTTCCCCAGCCAATCGACCTTCCGATCGGTCTGGCTCTGCTCCCCATCCGTACCGGCCTGCTCTTCAAGCGTGCCCGCTCTGGAGGATAGCAGAACTAGTTTGCCCGAGGAGAGGCGGTTGGTGGGTAGCTCCTCTGCCGCCTCATGAGGCTCGTGTGATAGGAAATCGTCTTCTACAGGTTGGTTCATAGGGTTGTACCTCGTAATTGACCATGTGACAGTACGCCTTGCAAGCGCGTTGGGAGGGCTATTATAGCACCGGCTCTAGAACATCCCCGCACTTTCCACAAGGTGTGGAAAGTGCGGGGATAAGAGTGTCTCTAAATGCCGTGGCCCGGCAGCATGGCCCCTCGCCTGCTGCTTATGATATGCTTAGTGCAGCTTCATGGATCTTTTAGCTTTTGAAAGAGAGACAACAAATCAGAACACGGAGTATTATGATTTGTTGTATGGGAAAGAAGCACTCTTTCCCCAAGAGGTTAGGGTTCCCTCCCCTCCGCTCTAGTGCCTTTAGGGACGCTTGAAGGGGGATTAGAGAGTGATCGGGAGCCAATAGGAGTGAGATATATGTTCTTTGCGTATCAAAAGAGATTGGCCGGAGCCGCGTGCATGGCCGTGCTTATGTTAGCCGCAGGCTGCGGAGGTGAGCCGCAGAAACTGCCGCCCGACCAGGTTATCAGCAAGGCTGTGCCTGCTATCAAGGACGCTCAGTCGTTCCATTTCAAGCTGGAAACAGGCAAGCTGCAAAGCGCGGTAGGGGGGCTGTTCATCACGGGTGCCGACGGAGATGTGGTAAAGCCCGATAAACTGGCTGCCAATATAAGCGTGCTATTTGGCGGGCAGCCTATCTCCATGAAGGTGGTTGTCGATGGAAAGAGCCAGTATATGACCGACCCTCTTTCCAACAGGTGGAGCAATATGTCGTCTGCTTTCGACGTCTCCAAGTTCTTCGATCCATCCGGTGTGGCCGACATCATAGCCAACGTAAAAGCGCCTACGGACGATGGTACCGAAACCATCGGCGGCACGGACAGCTACCGGCTCAAAGGTACTATATCCATATCGGGGCTGAAACCACTCAGCAGTGAGATCATGCAGAAGGGGAACGATCTACCCGTCACCCTCTGGGTGGGGTCGAGCGACTTCTTGCTGCGCCAGGTGCGGCTCCAGGGTCCTTTCATCAACGGCGACCCTGCGGAGGTAGTGCGCACTATTACGCTGTCAGACTATAACAAGAGTGTGAAGATCGAGACGCCCGTAGTGAAATAAGGCAGGCGTGGTCCTGATTTTGCACTATTCTTCCTCATGTCAGAAGGACCTGAGATCAGAAGATTATCTTTGCAGCTTAGCGAAGAGTTCGCCGGCAGCCGTATTGTAGCAATAGATAGCCGCCTGAAGAAAGCACGCGCCTGGCTTGAAGAGCACCCTGGCCTGGTTGAAGGCAAAGAGATCAAGCGTATATACTCGGCAGGTAAGAATTTACTCTGGCAACTTGAGGACGATATCTACTTCCAGATGCATCTGCTGATGTATGGTAAGATCAAGACCTACACACTGCGGCACCGGGTCGAATATGACCGCACGACGCGAGCGCTAATAGTGAGCACAGGGCGGCAAGCGGTGCTAAGCAATGTTCAGGTTTTCAATATCGGTGCCGGAGATCCATTCCAGCAACTACCCACACTCATGGCTATTGGCCCGGACATCTGCGACGTGCCCTTCGACCGCGCCCTGTTCGTCGAGAGGCTGCTGCGGCCCCAGCATTTAGACGAAGAAGTGGCAGTGGTACTGCTCGACCAGAGCGTGGCTGCCGGTCTGGGCAACTACCTGAAGAGCGATATACTCTTCGAATGTCGCATCAGCCCCTGGACCCACGTTGGCGATCTCACCGCAGGACAAATCGATCTCCTGACGGAAGTAGTACCAGAGGTAGCTCAAAGGGCCTTGCGCAACAGGGGCCAGACAATAACCGACCAGATGCTGCGGCTTATAGAATCGGACCCGGCCACACCCACGGCTAACTGGTGGCACAAGCACTGGGTCTTCAGACACAGCAACCGCCCCTGTAAGATTTGCGGCACGAAAATCAAGCAGAAGCGCCAGGGACCAAATGGCGGCCGAGTGACTTTCTACTGCCCAGTATGCCAGGGAGTTGATGAAGCAAGCATCTTGCTGCCTATGCAAGAGGTAAGGCTAACCGGCACGTAGCTCGGTGCTGCTTCAAGATGCCTCTTTGGGAAAAGCGGTCTCTTTTCAGGAACAAACAAATCAAAACACTTCGTGTTTTGATTTGTTTGTTCCTTTTCTAAAGCTAAGAGATTGTCTGAATGTTCAATAGTTTCTCTTCAGGTCATCCTGGAGGAGGAGAAAAAGAGATCCCGTGCGGGTTTCTCTTTGATCAGTAGAACTATCGGAAGGTTGAAGGCATGATCCCGAGCTGATTGCGGTACTTGGTCACTGTGCGTCTCGCTACACGAATGCCTTGTTCTCTGAGGCGGTTTACTATCTCTTTGTCGGTTATGGGACGCGCCTCGCCGGTTATGATCTCTTTTATCACATCTTTGGCAGACAATGAAGCCGAGAAGAAGTCGCTGAAAGGAATTACCTGCTTGTTGGGCAGCATTACATACTTAGCAGCAGTAGCACGGCTGACGGTGCTTTCGTGGATGCCGAGATATTGTGCCACCTGGGCACGTGTGAGGGGACGCAGGTAGCGCACGCCGAACTTGATGTACTCTTCCTGCAGGGATATGAGGCAACTGGTGATACGCCGCATAGTCTCGCGACGCTGGTTGATGTTGGAGATAAAGAGCTTGGAGCGGTTGACATAGCGTCGTACATGGTCGCGGTCGTGGTCGGTGAGGCCCTCACCCGTGTGTGTACTCTCGGTGGCGAGCTTCTGGTAGAGGGGATTGATACGCAGGCTGAAACGGTAACCTTCAACTACTTCGGCCTCCAGGTTACCGTCGCGCATCTGGATGATCACGTCAGGCATAACAAAACGAGTAGGCGACGGCGAGCGCCACGATCGGCCACGAGGCACTTCCTGCAAAGGGCGAGGCTGCATGTTAGTCTTTATAAAATCGCGAACATGCACCACGCTTTCATAACTTATCCCTAGATGCTGGGCAATAATAGTGTATTTGTGTTCGCCGAGCTCTGTCAGGTGGTGGGAGAGGATCTCCTCTACATGAGGGGCCAACTCAGGGTAGCCGCGCTCCTTGATCTCATCGAGTTGGATGAGCAGGCACTCACGCAGGTCGCGGGCACCTACACCCACCGGGGCCATACGCTGCAAGACGCGTAATACGCCCTCGACCGCCGCCTCCGATACCCCCAGGCTCCTCGCCGCTGACCCACAGGTACAACTTAGGAAGCCCTGCTCGTCGAGGTTGCCCACCAGGTACTCGGCCACATGATACTCACTTTCGGGCAAGGAAACCGCAAGGTCACTCAAGAGCTGCTCGGTCATGCTGCTCTCCGTGGCGACGAGGGTTAGAGGATCGAAATCTTCATCGTCAACGGAAGCAGGGCTGCTATGCCGGTACTCGTCAGGGTCAAAGTCATCATCGAAGCCCGTTCGCCCACTGCCGTCGTCGGCCCCGCGACTACGACTGCCGTCTTGCAGAGGTGATGGTACGGTCGTCTGCATACAGACAGGGCAGTAGAGGCTGGTGGTGCCGGCGCCGCATGAGGTGCAAGTAGTCTTCTCTAAGCTTTCAAGGGCTGGGTTTTCGTCCAATTCAGCCCGCACCATATGTTGTAGCTCGAGCGATGAAAGCGCAAGAAGCTGATTGACCATGATGAGAGTAGGAGAAACCCTCATACCCTGTTCAGGCATCAGCCCAATCTGCATATTCTGGTCCAAACGTCCCTCCTACGCGAATGCCCTATGTGCTTTACATCACACGCAGCATAGGGCAATTATACTCGGCTAACGTTACAGACGCAAGATCACAAAGTGTTGTCCAGGGGTAATACTCACGAAAGGCGCTATTTTGGCATATTTCTTGCAAAAGAAGAGCACACGTGGGCGCACGTGCGATTAGTGGAGGACCATTGGGATGTTATCAAATGAGGCCGATCTGGCGCAGCGTGCTTCCCAGCACGATCAGGCAGCGTTTGCAGAGCTGTATAACGCCTACGTAGACAAGATTTACAGGTATATATTTTACAAGGTTGGTAGCGCGCTCGACGCCGAAGACTTGTGCGAACAAGTATTCCTCAAGGCATGGGAAGCCATTGGTCGCTATACGTGGTGCGGCTATCCCTTTTCGTCATGGCTCTATAAGCTGGCTCACAACCTTGTGGTAGACTACTATCGCACCAGGCGCGAGAGTTTACCCTTGAGTGATCTCCTTTCCACACCTGATGAGCCTATAGATCCTGAAAACATGCTCCACCGTTCGCTCGACGCCGCCGAGATGAGGGAGTCGATCGCGCAGCTTACCGACGAGCAAAGGCAGGTCATTTCCTTGAAGTTCATCGAGGGATACGAGAACTCTGAGATAGCCCAGATGATGAACAAGAAAGAGGGCGCCATCAGGGCTCTACAGTACAGGGCTCTACGTAGCCTCCAGGTTATATTTGAAGCCGAAGAGGCTAAAGAATTGGAGTTCGCGGTAAGATTGGCAGACGGTGTTCTTGGCTAGGATTACTCTTCTTCAATCGTCACGAGATCGAAGTCAAGAGTGCAGAGTTCCAGCCGAGCCATCATGCCCTGGTGAGTGATGCCTGCGAAATATCGCTCCTCGCGGTCTGTAGGCGAGTAAAAATCGGGTGTGCTCTCAGCGAACAAGCAAGACGCCTCCTCCTTTATCTCGACCGTTCGATCAGGGGTGGTTACTATCACAAATTGGTCCCCTCCCATGTGTCCCAGGAAGTCGTCCGAGTTACCCTTGTCAGATATAGCCTGGGTGAGGACATGCGCGGCTATCTTGATCATCTCGTCGCCTTCGAGGAAAGAATATGACTCGTTATATGCTGTGAAGTTCTTTATATCGACATACATGATGGCCCAGGGGCTCTGCGCTTCAGCCGTGCGCTCCTTGATCTGCTGCTCGATGGCCTGCGCGCCAGGCAGACCTGTCAGCTCGGATACGCTATCATGGTAGAGATGATGCAGTTGAGCGCGCACACGTACGCTTAGCTCATCGGCATCAAAGGGTTTGACTATGTAGTCATCGGCGCCGCGCTCATAACCCATAACTCTATTGGACACAGCGCTGCGGGCAGTGAGCATGATAACTGGTATATGATTGAGACGAGCATCGGATTGCATCAGTCGGCAGACCTCATAGCCATCCATACCCGGCAGCATCAAGTCGAGTATCAGCAAATCAGGTGTGGTTGTGCCAAGCACGCGGAGAGCCTCTTCGCCCGAGTAGGCGCGAAGCGTATCGTAGCCTTCACTCTGTAGGTGCTCCTCAAGAAGTTCTACTATCGTTGGCTCGTCATCAACTATAAGTATCTTGCTCATGTGTGATACACAGTGCCCTTTTATGCGCGCACTTCCCCTGTTTGCAGGCGCAACTCCCGGTTGCGGGAGATTGAGATTGTACTAGAACAATTACACTCTTGTATGTCTCTAAGCAAGAGTCAGGCCATTATCGAGGCTGCTTTCGCTACAACAAGAAGGGACAATCCTGCTTCCTCCGGATTGTCCCTGATGGGCCCATGATGCCCTGACCATTATGCTCTACGAAGAAAGGCCATACTCTCTCAGCTTTTCATAGAATTCGGGGCGATCTATACCCAGGAGACGAGACGCCTCGCTTCTATCGCCCTTGGAAGCCTGCATTGCTTCTGTAAGGGCCATCTTTTCGATCTGCCCCATAATCTCGGCGAGAGGTGTACCTTCGTTTACCATACGACCTATATCCACCACATGCCTATCGCCATAGCTGGAAAGAATAATATGATGGCTGGTGATTACGCCACCCTGCGACATCACCACGGCCCGTTGGACAGTATTCTCAAGCTCGCGCACATTGCCGGGCCAATCATGGTCCATGAGCGCCTGCAAAGCCTCTTCGGAGATGCGGGCGGGCGGAGAGTTGGGGCTGTAGCGGTGCTTATCCAGAAAGTGCTCCACAAGCAGGGGAATATCATCTTTGCGCTCGCGCAGCGGCGGCATCGAAACTCGAATTACGTCTAGCCTGTAATATAGGTCCTCGCGGAAGCGGCCCGCATCTACCTCGGCCCGCAGGTTCTTATTTGTGGCGGCGATGACGCGGGTGTCCACCTTGATAGGTATAGAGCCGCCGACCCTCTCGAACTCGCGTTCCTGCAATACACGCAAGAGCTTACGCTGAGTACTCAGGGTCATCTCCCCTATCTCATCAAGGAATATGCTGCCCTTATGCGCCATCTCAAAGCGTCCCTTACGCTGTGTAATAGCATTGGTAAAAGCGCCCTTCTCGTGTCCGAAAAGCTCACTCTCCAGAAGTGTCTCGGGCAAGGCGGCGCAGTTTACTTTAACTAGAGGGCCATGCCGGTAGGTGGAGTTCGAGTGGACGATGTGCGCCACAAGCTCTTTGCCTGTGCCGGTTTCACCAGTGATAAGCACAGTGGCATCGGTAGAAGCCGAGCGACCCACCATCATATAAATATCATGCATAGCGGGTGAATTGCCTATTATTCGCTCGGAAGGGTCACGCGGCTCAACCTGAGCCCTGAGAGTGCGTACTTCCTCTTTCAGTTGCCTTAGCTCAAAGTACCTGTTGACGGTATGCAGCACATCGTCGTTCTCGAACGGTTTGGTTATGTAGCCGTAAGCGCCCAAGGAAGATGCCTGGATGGCGATATTTGACGAGCCGTAAGCGGTTATAAGCACCACCGCTACTTCACCCTGCCGGTCCCGTAGCTGCTTCAGCACATCGAGTCCTGTCATGCCGGGTAGACGCACATCCAGCATCAACAGATCATACTCCCCACCACGTAGGCCGTCCAGGGCTTCCTGCCCGGTCGAAGCCTCGCTAACGCTATAGCCTTCCTCTTCAAGCAGCTCCCTGAGGAGCCCACGTATCGCACCGTCGTCATCAGCAACGAGGATCTTATATCCAGTGCCTACAAGTGTACTGCCTGCGGGAGCATTTCCCTCAGTGCTCTTTTTTGGTACGACTGTTGCCACAGCGTCACTACCCTCCTGAATACTTGCTACTGAGCCATTGCTCATAGCATCTTCGTTATGGGTAATTATACGTTTCTTTGCCATAAAAGGATCACCATTCAAGAGAGAGTATACAGAAGATTCTATTGAGGTTCTCTTAGCAGAAAAGTATGCTGCAAATCACGGTACGTCCCAAACTCCTGTACAGCAGCGGGTTGATTATACCTCATGAGGTTCGAACAGTCAACATTGTTAGAACGTAAGTACTAAAGTACACTCAGGTAGCTTATATCACTTCACCGGAAAGGCAATAGAATAGTGTTTGCAGACAGCCGCAAAATAGCTGCGAGAGACACTATGACAGCGCCATCTGGCAAAACCAGAGTTGCCGAACTGCCCTTAGCGCAGCTTCAAGCAACCATTTAGCTCTAGAAAAAGGTAGCAAACAAATCAAAACCCTGCGGGTTTTGATTTGTTTGCTACTGAAAAGGAGCGCTCTTTCTCAGGGAGTTCCTGAACCGGCATCAGATTAGGCATGCATGTGCGGTGGAAACAGCGAGCAGAAAAGGTTTAGCCTGGCCGCGTCATGCTTTATGCACGCCTGCTTCACTGAATAAAAGTGGGTCTATTGCCTCGGACCATAAATTATAATCTGCGGTGCTGCTACCTACGGGGATGCCCGCTACACGCAGGCGATACTCTGTAGAAATAGAGGTCAATCGCCTCGGGAGAGGCCAACCGGCCTCCCTCACCGGCGGGTCAATTACACGATTCTTCATAGTAGTAGTAAAGTATAACGCCTGATCCGGTCCCGCTCTGCAGAAGTCCGTACCGGGTGTGAGGAGCTTCAGATAAGCTTGCACTACAGGACTGCTAATACTCAGCAGTTTACTCATAGCGTCGTCATCTGTCGAAAAGAGATCATCATCGGTAAAGGCGCCTATGCGATAAGCCTCGCGTATAGCCCCCGCGAGCGCCCAGTAAGCACCCGCCTCCTGCACATTCGTGTAAAGCGTGTCGTTGGCCTCGGCAAAGAGCAGGCTGAACTGTAGGGCAGCCCCCAGGTTGTTCACCACGAGACCTTCTACAGTGGGCACCAGATGTCCAACAAAGGCAATAGCTTCTTTTGTGGAGAGCTTTCCAAGCATACACATGTCACGTAGAGCGTAATCGATGCGATCTGCCGAAAGATCAGGCAGAGAGGCTTCCAATAGTGGGTAGTTGTGCGGGTGGAGGGCGGCGTCCAGCGTTACGTCGTGGCGAGACAGTATGGCTGGTATCTCCGAGTTCAGAATAATCTGCTCCTGAAAGCGCTCATGGAAGTTGTGCTCACTATTTGGGAATACAATATCGACGGTGTGCGAAAAGGCTGTATGCGGCACATCATGCAGCAAGCCTGCTACACGCTCATCGAGCGATGCGCCCAGACAGGTGAGTAGGTGCATCACCCCGAGGCTATGCTCGAAGCGTGTGATCGGACGGAGGCCCGGAAAGAGGTAATAGCTGGCGCCCGCCTGGTGTATATGTTTAAGCCTTTGCATAGGTCGAGACTCGACAAGCTCGGAAAGCAAAGGCTCGTGGAGGTCTATCTCGCCCCAAAGAACGTCGTGATAGGTCTCAGGCATATGCAATTATAACGCATTGTCATGGGCTGTAGGTGGTGAGAATAGAGGCGTAGAGAAGTGCAAACTGTGAGCTAGTAGCATCCTGGCATACCTATTGCATCAGCTTCAGTATGCCCACCAAAATAGATGAACTTCCAATCCATCCCGACCCCATAGCCTCAGCCAAAGCAGCAGGCTTGCACTACACCAGTGACACGGGGCCGGGTATCCAGCGCAGGCGCGCAGGCAAGGGTTTTACCTACACAGCGCATGGCGGAGAGACTATACGAGAAAAAGAAGCGCTGCAGCGCATCAAGTCGCTGGCTATTCCCCCCGCCTGGACACAGGTGTGGATTTCAGCCGACCCGCAGGGCCATATCCAGGCGACCGGCCTCGACGCCAAAGGCCGTAAGCAATACCGCTACCACCCGCAGTGGCGCGAAGTGCGAGACGTGTCGAAATATACGCGCATGATAGCCTTTGGACATGCCTTGCCGCATATACGAGAGAGGATCAATCACGACCTGTCAAGGCAGGGCTTGCCCCGTGAGAAGGTGCTTGCCACCGTCGTTCGCTTATTGGAAAGCACCTTTATACGCGTCGGCAACGAAGAGTATGCGCGCACTAATAAGTCGTTCGGCCTGACTACAATGCGCTGGCGACATGTTAAAGTGGAAGGCTCAAAGATAAGGTTTAAATTCAAAGGCAAGAGCGGCAAAATGCACGATATAAGCGTGGAGGATCGCCGCCTGGCTAATGTGGTGAAGCGCCTGCACCAGCTTCCGGGACAAGAGCTTTTCGACTACCTGGATGATGCAGGCAAGAAGCATAAAGTCACGTCAGACGATGTAAACAACTACTTGCACGAAATGACAGGCGAGAGCTTTACAGCCAAGGATTTCCGCACCTGGGGAGGCACGGTGCTAGCTACCCTGGCGCTGCAAGCGATTGGCCCACACGAGACGACTACCCAGGCCAAACGCAACATTGTCTCGGCAGTAAAGGATGTATCTCAAAAGCTAGGCAACACTCCCGCCGTGTGCCGCAAGTCAT
>JALYYZ010000146.1 GCA_030945985.1 Chloroflexota bacterium | reverse complement strand
GTTCGATGCAGCCTTCCATATCTTCAATAGAGCCGACGGCAAGGGGGCCGGAAGCAGCTATACCCGGATCTGTATCGACCAACCTGATACGGCAAAGTAGACCTATAAGGTAGACGCTTGAGCCTACTTCGCCCGCCGCGATGAGCCGTGTAGTTGCCAACCTGGAACGCAGACCGCCACTGGCATCGAGGCCGTTGCGCAGCGCGTCCATCTCAGGAGCCGGCGTGAAATCGATGCCGAGTTTCTCCCGCTCCCATGCCCGCATAGCATACCTGGCTCGGGGTGTGTGAGGCGCATGCAGCCTCGTAGATTGCTCATCAGGCTGCGCTGTAGCTACATCAAATAGCTGAGCATTATCGCGTCCGGCAACGCTCTTGCACGCCCATTCCATGAAGACAGGTAGCGCCATCAGGAGAGCAGCCCTGTTACGCGCCACCCCTCCCAGGTTGTCAGCGCCACCTGCTGCCAGCAGCATCTCTACTTGTGCAACAGATAACCCCACACTGCCGGCACACTCACAGAGTTCCAGGAGCGTCCCAAAGCCGGCCGATGGGCGGTTATCGACAAATGCGCGCGCTATATTGCTGTCCCACATGGCTAGCGCCGAAAGGCCCCACCGTACGGCCCAACCTGTGCCATCTCGCTCAGGGCCGTGCGCCGCCAGGCTTTGCTGAACGTCGACCGGAAGCAAAGTCACTCCCACGCGGCGAGCCTCTTCAGCCACAGGCGTTACATAGGCAGGGCCGCCTCTCTGCCAGGCTTGCATGAGCGCGGACGACATGAGAGCCGCAGGGTGCGCTGCCTTGATAAGCGCAGACCACATAGCAGCGCGTCCTCTTGCCTCCGCCGTGTATCTCGACACCAGCTTAGGCGCCTGGGCTGCCACCGCGTCACATAGGGCCTCCGCTTCTTTCTCGTCTACCCCATGCTGCATAGATAGGTCTTTCAGTTGTGCGCGAGTTGCTTCAGGGTGCTTGCCGAGCCTGGAGCGCAGGTGCGCAGCTTCGGAAGGTGACATATTGAGCACGCGTTCAGCCAGAGCGGTAAGCTGGTCGAAAAAAAGCAAGAGCCCGCCGCTCTCCTCGGTTATCTCCGACCACTCGGCTATATTCGGCGGAGTATAACCCTTCTGAGGAGTGACCCCCCACGACAGAGCAAAGAGTAGAGCAGCATTTCCAGGCCTGGCGTCCGGCTTCCAACCTTTAGGAGGGTTCGCCATGAAAGGTATACCCACCGTCTCGCCGCGAGCCAATATACCTGCGGCATCTTCACTTAGAATCAGCGCTCGCTTGAGATCGACGTTTGTCAGGTCCAGACCAGGCACAGCTCGTTGCGAGGCCATAGAGAGAGCACCTTGCAAGATCGACAGGCCATATGACGGCTGCACACCTATGAGGGGAAGAGCCAGTGCGCGCAGGGTCTCTTCGCTCCACGGTATCCAGGAGCGGCCCTCAGCCGAGCCCTGGAGCCTCGGCCAGTATATATCCGGCGGCAGCAGCGCATTCACAAGTAGATTGTCAGGATCAGGCTTAAAGCCCAGCGGCGTACCACGTAGGGCCAACGCGAGGCTCTGCACACCGGCCACAGCGGCATCGGCACATTCCTCTTGTAGCGCAGACCAATCCTTCTCGATGACTTGCAGTGCCAGATCTTTTATCATGGCGGCCGGAGCACCCAGCGCTTGCCGTGCCGCCTGCACAGCCGCCAAAGCTGTAATCTCGCGGGTACAAGCCGCATAAAACAGCCGGCCCGCGCCTATTTGCCTATACAGAGCTGCTATTAGTTTGTCATGCCCGCTTCCGGCAACCTCAACGCCAGGAGCCGGCAGGGGAACCATGTCGCCTGCCGTGAGCCATGTCGGACGGGCGTAAGGTGTAGGGTCTAACGGCGAAATGCCGAAGGCGAAGCCCAGCAACGAGCCCTCAGCGCTGCCGAGGGGCGCGCCTAAAGGCATGCTCATATTGAGAGAGAGATCAGCCAACAGGCGTATGCCAGACCACGAAGCGAGGGTACCCTGCTTCTCTGCGAGTGCCAACTCCTCATCTAGCCGTTGCTTCACTCCATCACTCAGAGTTTCGACCTGCAGCAAGGTCCTCAGTTTGGCCTCAACGACCTCCAGCAGAGTAGCCCGCTCGCCCTGTGCATCGGCTGCTTGCCCACTAAACAACGAGGCAGCGCCGGAACAGAGATCGACTATGCGGCCTCTGTTTCCCCAGGCCTCTTTATCGCCGGTGAAGAGATCTCTCGCTTCACCAGACGATTTCAGATGCTCAGGCTGGTCCTCGACGCTTGGTACCGCCCCCGAACCTACAGGTTCCTGACTCCAATCCGCATCTCTCCGTGCCAACCTTAGCGCGCGGAAGGCCGCCGCGCCTCCTGAAAGATAGCGGGCGTAAGTGAAGGCAACAGGTGGCAGTCCCAGCAAACGCACCGCGTCCGCTGCTTTGCCGGTGTCCTCCACGGCCTCGGAGCTGCCGGGGAGGACTCCTACAAAAGCAGCATCGCCAAAAGCCGCCTTCACTTTGCTGCCCAGGTCCAGCAGCAAATTTTCAGGAAGATCCGAATAGGTCGGAACCCCATACCCTTCGCCGGTGGGTGCCAGGACAAAGAGCAAACCGGCAGAGTGAGCCAACAGATCGTCGAGGAGGAGAGACTTTTCTTTACCGGGCCACTCTCCGTACGCAGCTTCAGCCAGTCTACTCAAGTTCGGCAACCCCTCAGGAGACTTGCAAAATAGCACTACAGACTGCAAAAGAGGCCCAGAGGTAGAGGTAGAGGTAGAGGTACCAGGCAGCGCAAGGCTAAGCTCCATCCCGAAGAGAGGAGTGATGCCATGTTTGCGGGCCGCGCGAGCAAAAGCGGGATGTCCCGCCAGGGGTCCCCTGTCGGCAATGCCCAGGGAGGAGTAGCCGAGATCAGAGGCCGCAGCGCACCATTCATCAGGCGACGCAGGCCCCCCTGTGGAGCTAAAATGGGTGTGGACAAACAGACAGGTGAAGTCACTCATACTAGGGCGATTATATACCCGGAATCATGGGTGTGGATTAGCTGTGGACAGCTTCCCTAGAAGCTCCCCTGGTCAGGCACTCAGGTGAGATGAGAATGGTGGTGGAGCAGCATGAAGAAAGCATGGAAAGTCGCTACTATACCTTCATCCGTCTTGAATGCAGGGGCAGGGGTCAGGCATAGAGTGCCAGGTTAGCTGATGGTATAATGTAGCTATGGATTACTACGACATCATTACCATTGAGCCAGGCAAGCGCGGTGGGAAGCCTTGTACTCGCGGTATGAGAATCACCGTCTATGACGTACTCTCCTATCTGGCTTCGGGCATGACACACCAGCAAATATTAGATGATTTCGCTTATCTGACCGAAGAAGACATATTAGCCTGCCTTGCATATGCTGCCGACCGTGAGCGACAGGTGC
>JALYYZ010000142.1 GCA_030945985.1 Chloroflexota bacterium | reverse complement strand
GGTCAGCCTGCTGGTAACGGGTGCGCTCGGCTATATCGTACTCAGCTTTCCGCAGGGGCCGCTCTATAACCCCGATGAGCGGATGCTCGGTACGGTGGCCCTGCTCGACCTGCTGATCGCATCGACTATCGGCATGGCAAACGTGCTGCTGGGGCAGGCGATCGTAGCATACGAGATATTCACCGGCAAAACGCTGCCCAGGCAGGGGCTTGCCATGCAATGGCGCGGCGCGGTCGTGCTGGCGGGCGGCTACAGTCTGCTCGTCGGCTGGGGCCTGGCTATGCCTGTGCACCCAGTCTACCTGCTTCTGGTGGCCACTGTGCTGATCGCGCTCTCCTACGCCCTCTTCTCCTGGAGGTCGTACAGAGAGCGCGAGCGCTATATGGCGCACCTGCGGCCTTTCTTGCAGAGTGGCGGGCTCTACCGCGATCTTACAGCGCAACCAGGTGGGGAGCATGACCCATCACCATATGCGGCTGTTGCCGGCCCCTTCCGGGCTCTGTGCCGTAATGTGCTTGGTACCCAGGTAGCCTACCTGGGCGCGCTCGGTCCCCTGTCGTCGCTGCCTCCGCTTCGCTCATACCCGCCGATTGCCTACCCGGAAGAGCAGAAGATGGAGCGAGAGCAACTAGAGGAGATTGGAGCACAGATTGTAGCACCCTCGGTCGACGGGGTGCCGATATTGTGTATGAGGGTAGAACCGGAGAGATCGGGTGGCGCTGAGTGGGCTGTGCCGCTGTGGAGCGAGCGCGGCCTGGTGGGGGTGATGCTCCTGGGGCCAAAAAGGGACGGCGGGCTCTACACTCAGGAGGAGATAGAAATCGCGAGGGCCAGTGGTGAGCGGTTGATCGATGCGCAGGCGGCGGCAGCCATGTCGCAACAGCTCATGCTGCTACAGCGAACCAGAATGGCTGAGAGCCAGGTTCTCGACCGGCAGGCTAGGCGGGTGCTACATGATGACGTGCTGCCCCTCCTCCATACTGCCATGCTCAAGCTGTCGGTTAGGCGCGAAGTGCCAGCGGGCGATCCGACGGAGACGTTGGGCATAACGGATGGAGCCGACGCAGGATTCAATATGCTGCAAGAAGCGCACGGGAGGATTTCTGAGCTGCTAAGGGAGATGCCCTGGCATGAAGAAGTGCCACATCTAAGCAAGATAGGGCTCATAGAAGCTCTCAGGCGCACCGCCGAAGGCGAGTTCGCGGAGGAGTTTAGCCAAGTGGAGTGGTGCTGCGACCCAGGGGTTGTCGACATGGTAGCTGAGATACCGGCATTGCCGGCCGAGGTGCTCTTCTACGCGGCGCGAGAGGCCATAAGGAATGCCGCACGATATGGACGGGGCAGCGACGCGGGGCGACCTCTCACACTCAGGATCAAAGTAGAACTCACTGGAGGGCTACGGGTGACAGTGGAGGACGACGGCGAAGGTATCGCGCCTGGAGAGCCACTACTGGAGAGAGAAGAAGGCGTAGCAGGCAACGGTCGGGCACATGCGGCAGGTAGAGATAGCAGGACGAGCATGCAGAGCAGTGGGCAGGGGCTAGCTTTGCACAGCACACTGATGGCGGTTGTGGGCGGCTCATTGGCCGTAGAGAGTCGTGTGGCGCAGGGTCTCCACGGCCGATCCGGGACACGCGTTGTGTTGAGTATGCCCGTTGAAAGCGCCTTGCAGCTATAACTACATGGCGGCAATTGCGGACCAACTCAGCATTCAGAAGAGAGAAGAGGTAAAAAATCCAATGCAAGGCATACAAGAAGGTACACGGGTGCCGGATCGCAAGCCAACGGACGAGGAAATCGCGGACTTAGCTCCGCGCTACTCGATTCGCAGATCGCGCCGGTACGATTCGTGTCAATACGATGCAACTGTGGTGGGCTCAGGGCCAAATGGGTTAGCAGCGGCAATCACCCTGGCGCGGGCGGGCAGGCGGGTGCTTATGCTTGAGGCGCGCGACACGATCGGCGGCGGTTGCAGATCGGCGGAGTTGACCTTGCCCGGCTTCGTACACGACATTTGCTCAGCCATACAGCCGGGGGCGGTCAACTCCCAGTTCATGCGGTCGCTACCACTCGCCAGGTACGGTTTGCAGTGGATCTACTCACCCCTCGCCCTAGCGCACCCCTTCGACGACGGCACCGCCGCAGCCCTCTCACGCTCAGTAATGGATAGCTCCCTCACCATGCGATGCGATGCCCTATCCTATCGCAAGCTCATGACGCCTATTGTGCGCGATTGGGATAAGGTCAGCCCTGCGGTGCTCGCGCCTTTCAGCGTCCCCCGGCACATCTTTGCCCTGGCGCGCTTCGGCATACCTGCCCTCCTCTCGGCACGCCTGCTTGTAGATCACTTTTTCAAGGGACCGCACGCGCGGGGCTTATTCGCGGGCGTAGCTGCACATTCGATGTTGTCGCTGGACAGTCCGGGCAGCGCGGCGGCAGGCATAGTGCTCGGCACGATGGCCCATGCAGTGGGCTGGCCCATGTCGCGGGGCGGCTCACAAAGGATAGTAGATGCCATGGCCCATTATCTTCGCAGCCTGGGAGGTGAGATAGTAACGGGCGTGACGGTCAACTCTGGTGAGGAGTTGCCGGGGAGCGGCCCATCCTCGTTGGTGATGTACGACGTCACCCCACGGCAACTGGCGCAGATCGAAGACCACCGGCTGCGCGAGGGGTACAAGCGCCGGCTGGGCCGCTATCGCTATGGGCCTGGCGTCTTCAAGGTTGATTATGCCCTGGACGGGCCGGTGCCCTGGAAGGCGGCAGAGTGCAACCTGGCGGCGACCGTCCATCTTGGAGGCACCTTTGAGGAAATAGCAGAGGGAGAGGCTGCGGTGTGGCGCGGAGAGAACCCGCAAATGCCTTTCGTGCTGACTGCGCAGTCCAGCCGTTTCGACCCCGCCCGCGCGCCGGCAGGCAAACATACACTCTGGGCGTATTGCCATGTGCCGCACGGCTCGACCTTTGATATGACAGAGCGGATCGAGGCGCAGATAGAGCGCTTTGCTCCGGGCTTCCGCAACCGCATTCTCGCTAGGCACACCATGTCGCCTGCAGAAATGCAAAGTTACAATGCCAACTACATAGGCGGTGACATCAACGGAGGAGTACAGGACCTGCGCCAGATGTTCACACGCCCCGTGCCCAAGTGGCAGCCCTACCGCACACCGACACGAGGTATCTATATTTGCTCGTCATCAACCCCACCCGGCGGAGGTGTACACGGCCTGTGTGGCTACTATGCAGCGAGGGCTGCGTTGGACGATTAGTGGATCGTGAGCAGACCTTAAACCACAGGGATACATGGTCACGGGCTACCAACTGCCAACTGCCAACCACTAACCACTCGTTCTAACTACTAACCACCAACCACCAAACACTAACCACTACTTCAAGATATTCACCGCCCGCGCAGCCACAAAGGCTATGGTGAGCAGCGAGGTAAGGGCCTGCACCATCATGATCAGCTTGGCGGAGGGGGTCAGCGGGAGGACATCGGTGGGGCTGAAAGCGGTGGCATTAGTGAAAGAGAGAAACAAGTAGTCAACAAAAGTGGGCCGCCAGTGGGGTATAGTCAGATGAGGCGAGATGGTCATCTGAGGGAAGAGGAAATCAGGCTCCGAGGGCCGCTCACGCAGCCTGCCGCTTGGCCCGCCGCGGTCTAGCTCCCAGAACCAGAGGGCGAAGACCAGGATGTTGACGAGCCAGATCTTTATAGCTTCCACCACCAGGCTCGCTCCCGGCAGATCTTCGTTGCCTACTCGCGCTGTGCCAAACTGGAGCATAGAGCGGACAAGCAGAATGAGAGAGACTATGTTGGAGGCGTTGATCAGACCGATAAGTATGATAGCCAGGACGCGCCGTGGGGGCCAATCCTGGGGCACCGGCCTGGGCCGTGTGGAGATCAGAGGCACCAGCAGGATCATACCCAACAGAGGCATTAGCCAGTAGTCTCCGAAGACGAGTCTCGGGTCGATCAGCATGCTAAGACCGAGCGCGGCGATAATAGCCAGGTAGACGGGCCAGACCGACTCGTGCCAGCGAAGCTCTCGCGGCGGGTGGTCAGGCTGGGCCTGCCGAACATTGGTTTGAGTCGTCATATAAGCTAGGGCATCACAGATTTAGATCTTGACAGGTCGGTATGGCTCATCTACTAATCAGTAGGGAGGTATAACGTCGAGGGCACAGGCAGAGACAATTCTATACCATCCAACTCCCGTTAATCATTTGGCGTGCCACGCCACAGGTCGGGCCAGCCGGCGTGTGACCTTGACCCCCCTCCGCGACAGCTTTGCGCCATCAGGTCGCGCCCTCCACCTGAAGAGGCGAGGAGTCGAACGGACAGCGAGCAACCGTCTGGTACAACCCTTGCTCTATAGGGATGCGAGATCGCCGGTGATAAGCTGGCGCGGCCCCTATTGAAGGCAAAAGGAGATTACCAAAATGGATCTAGGCAACTTGATAAGTCAATTTACAGGCGGCAACCCGCCACAGGGAGCGCACCCACAGTTGGGCCAGTGGCTCCAGAGCTACCAGTCGGGCAACGGCGCGAATGTACCGCACGACCAGGTGCAGCAAGCCTACAGCCAGTGGTCACAAGGTGTTCCGCCCCAGCAGGCGATGGAGGCGACACAATATGGTTACCAGCAGGTACCGCAACAGCAGCTGCCGGGTATCGCGGGCTCACTCCTCGGTATGTTCCAGCAGCACGGCATGAGCCCTCAGGCGGCAGGGGTGCAGAATACCAATCCGAACAACATGACCCCACAGGACATGGCACGCATGACCCAGTACGCGCACCAGCAGCAGCCTGACGCCATCAAGCAGATGTTTGGACAGGGCGGTGCCTTGAGCAACCCCCTGGCGGGAATGGCTCTTGCAGGCGCGCTCGCTTACGGTGCGAGCCGCATGATGGGTCGCTAGAGGCTGTACCATAGAGCGTCGCGAGCAATGATCCCACGGCGACTTCTCTGATGCCGGTCAATGTGGCCACATCACAGAGTGAGACGCATCCCCTAGTCAGAAAAGCAGATGGACGCTCGACAAATGTTTCTGTGCTTTTCTTTCGCTGTTGACCAATTAGGGAGCAGCAAGGAGTTGGATTGCTCCACAGGTATGCACACGGTGAGGTAGAATGCAGCTAATACCTCACCAGCAAAGTATACGTAGTTGCATTATTGCTCACATGGTGAGCAATAATGCAACAAAACAGGCACTATAGCTCCAAGCGTTGATTGCTAATCAGGCTCTTCTCGTGAGCTGTCTCATCCACGCCGGGCGAGTGCCATCCTGGTCCCCACGGCGGTGATAACGAATCAACACTCTGAGCTATATTTAGTTGATAGGGTACTAGCGGCCTCTGATTAAACAGAAGGGAATCGTTACATGCGGTATATGTCCGTTTATACCAGATAGGGGAGTGATGCAGACAGCACCATCGTTCAGC
>JALYYZ010000138.1 GCA_030945985.1 Chloroflexota bacterium | reverse complement strand
GAGCGACACCTAGACGATAGGCATGGGAAACCGTAGTCATAAGGTGCCGGAGTTAGCGCACAATATTGGTGCAGTAGGTCGCAGGGGTGCCTGGGCTTATCAGACGCCGCATATCTACATGCTCTATTCGAAATCCCTTCTGCTGCAAGCTGTAGAACCTCTCGCTCTCGTAATGTAGTTTAATTTTGTCAGATATTTAGGAAACTATTAGCTGCGGCAAAAAACTGGTCCGGCTCTTCAAGATGGGGATAATGGCCGCTGCCCTGAATCACTTCCAACTTGGCTCCGGGGATAGTAGCGGCCCACTCGGCAGAGGATTGAACGGGTATCAGGTCTTCCGAGCCATGGATTACTAGCGTGGGCGCCTGAATAGATGCAGCTACTGCTCTCCAATCATACTCCTTTGAAGGAGAAAGCCTTTGGACAAACGAGATTAGGTTGCGCGGCCATTCGTTCTCGTACCTGCATGGGTTGCTCTTCATATTGCCGAGGACCTCTGGCCTGCCCATTTGACGCACCAAGTATACGCGCTGATGTTCTTTGGAGTATGCCTCAGGTTGAGCCATATGGTAATCCTGCTGCTTCAGCGCCTCCAACCGCTCTATTCCGTTAGGGTCGATGCGACCACTGGCTTTTTGCCTGATTGCGTCCATATCGAGGTACGGTGCTTCACTGCGTATGTAAGCAGGGCACATCATCACGAGTCGAGTAATCTGGTCAGGATGTTCGGCAGCGTAGCGCGCAACAACAGTCCCAAACATGGACCAGCCAAGTAGAGCCATTTGCTTAATACGGAGGTGCCGCCGCACCGCATCTAAATCGCGGAGTTCATAACCAGCCTGTACCTGAGTGGCGTCTGTTACAGTATCCGAAGCACCACTGCCCCGAGTGTCAAAGAATATCCATGTGCGTTGTGCGTTGATGAGCGGCTCAAAATCGGCCTCAAGCCAACACCCACTTGGCGCGACCACAACTTCGGGACCGTCACCAAACCGCCTGTAGAACAACTTGAGGCCATGCTCTGTTGGAAGGTAGCCTTCGTGCCGTTCCGGTAGGTTGGTCATTGCAAGTACTCCTTCGTACGTTGGCGAACTCTTCGGCAAGAGAAGTCATGACCCTGCCCAGCTTTGTGAATATTGTAACATAGTCTGTCAAGGCAAGGAATATCCGACAAGGGGCAAAAGCTTGACGAGGACCAAGAGATACTCATGCAATATGACTTTGGATTGTACATGTTGAAAAACACTCTAACGCCGGCTCTCGTGGTAGCATACTCCGCTAATCAGGATTACTCAAACGCCTGTTCGGAGCGTTTCCTGGTAAGCCTCTGCGCATCACCCCGCGATCTTTGTCGGTGAACTCTCATTCCTTTCGGTTGAAACTTCAAATCCTGTCCGCCTGGGAACCTTTTCGTATGCTCGCGCATATAAGCCTTATACGAGAGATGACATTAGAGGGCGGCAGGTGGGAGGAAAGTTGCGGGTGACGGAACAACAGGCAATTGAGTTGTTGAAGCACGGCGATATAAGTGGGCTGGAACTCTTGGTGCAGAACTACTACGTTCTAGCCGTGCGCTCAGCATACTTTGTGAACCTGGATCGCGCGTTAGCGGAAGATATTGTGCAAGCAGCGTTCTTACGCGTTTACGAGCGGATCGACCAATTTGATGCAGCCCGTCCCTTCAGGCCCTGGTTCTTGCGCATGGTAGTTAACGATGCGCACATGGCAGTGCGCAAACGGGCACGACTGGTCACCCTGAATAGCGAACCGCAGGACGACGAGTACGCGCAGTTCAGCCAGGAACTGCCCGGTTCCGACCTTGCCCTTGACGAATTGATGATCGAGGCTGAAACCACAGAGGCTGTATGGTTGGCTCTAGGTAAGCTCTCACCGGATCAGCGAGCTGTAATTGTGCTTCGATACTACCTGGGGCTCAGCGAAGCCGAGATGTCTACCCAACTGGACTGCACACCTGGAACAGTGAAGTCGAGGCTACACAGGGCAAAACGGCGGCTTCGACAGCTCATGCCTACCTGGCTTGGACCTGTACCCTGAAGCTAACCACAAGGCAACTTGTAGACGATGATCCGGATCCCTCTTCCAAAAGCGACAAGGATGTACCGAGATGAACAGGAGACACATCATGAAAGAGCAGAGCAAAGAGCAACTCTTAGCACAAACGTTGCAGGAATATGGTAGCAGGGCAGTGCCTGATGACCTTAATGCATGGCCGGCTATCCAGGGTAAGTTGCCGGGTGCAGATGGGAGCCGAGACCACTTAAGCGCCAGTTTAGCGGTCGCTGTTGACAGTGACCCCCTTATGCAGGCTCGATCCGGTGTCGGCGCAACGCCGAATAGCATTATCTCTGAGCGAGTTCAGCGTGGACGCGATCAGCCCCCACCGCGCTCCGTGAGAAGTGGCTTGAGTTTTCCTGCCGCATTGGTGTTGGTATTGGTCCTGGGATTGGCGGCAGTTATCACCATGTCCCTCGCGAGCTACAATAAACAACAAGTTGCCGGGCCCACTGACGCGAGGAACAGCTTCGTGCCGCTGGGCAAGGTGCGACATGTCGATATAACCGGCACGGGAGTATATACGGACACACCGTCGCTGGCGAACAAAAAGCACTACGGGGGTGGGGGTGCCGACTCAAGTACAATGGAATATTGGCTTGCAAGCGAGGGTGGCCGGCTGCTTATGAGGGAAGTTGATCCCTTGACCGCTCACCTCAGCATGAAATCGTGGTATGCACTCCTCACTAATGAGGGTTACTTTGACTACTCAGATTACCCACCTCCCATAGAGCCGGGTATAGGAGGGACAATTGCCAGGCACCCTTACAGCACCGACTACATACCTGCGTACACAACCGGGTACGCGTCGATCAACTTGGTTCCTGATCCGCAGATCATGGACAGGGTTCTTTCGATACCGCATGCACAAGTGCTGGAAGATACCGTGCTGGACGGGCGCCATGTCGCACTTGTTGAGGCACGGGGCTTACCTGATTACCCCACACCGGTAAATGTCTCAATCCCTTACAGTACAACTACAGACCTGCGGTTCTGGGTTGACCGCAACACTCAAAGGATTATGCAGGCAAAGTCGTCGGTTACGATCACGAGCGGAGACCAAAGGGGGGTACAATACGGGCTCATGGTGAAGGTTACCACGGATGAACTTGTAGACAGAAGGACTCTACCTGCTGACTTCTTCGTTTTCAAGCTGCCTGCCGGTATGTCGCTACTCGATCAAACTATGCCAAAGTCTATGCATTGGGCTGATCCCACAGCTACCGTGGGAGGTAAGCCGTAGAGGACGACTCCTCTACGGTGTGAGAGCAGAGGAGGATTACCCCTACCTTGCCGCCGCTACAGGACGTGCCTTTCCCAACACACGCCTCGTATCTACCACCATGCGAGATCCCTCCCTGATCTGCTCCCAGTCATACGCTGTGTGATCCGTCACTATTACCACGCAGTCGCTCTGTGCCAGAGCCCTCTCCAGGTCGGTGACGCACACCATCTCCAGACCCTCGTGGTGGAACCCCGGCACATGTGGATCGTGGTAGCTTACTTCTGCCCCTTTCTCCTGTAGCAGGATCACTATGTCCAATGCGGGCGACTCTCTGATGTCGCTCACGTCCTTCTTGTATGCCACTCCCAACACAAGCACCCTGCTCCCATTTACTGCTTTACCCACATCGTTCAGGGCGTCCTGCACCTTCTGCACCCAATAAGCCGGCATGCCCGTGTTCACTTCGCTCGCCAGGTCTATAAAGCGTGCTGTGTAGTTCAGCGTGCGCAGCTTCCATGAGAGGTAGAGCGGGTCAATTGGTATGCAGTGTCCTCCAAGCCCCGGCCCTGGTGTGAACTTCATGAAGCCGAACGGCTTGGTGGCGGCAGCATCTATTACTTCCCACGCATCCAGCCCTAGCTTGTCGCACATCAGCAGCACTTCGTTTACAAGCCCTATGTTTACCGCTCGGAAGGTATTCTCCAGCAGCTTGACCATCTCGGCGGCTTCGGTCGATGAGACAGGCACCAGTGTGTCGATTGCTCTGCCGTAGTATGCAATAGCCACTTCCTGGCAAGCAGAGGTCACTCCGCCTATCACTTTAGGCGTGGTGCGCGTGGTCCAGTCAGTGCGCCCAGGGTCAACCCTCTCTGGAGAAAAGGCCAGGAAGAAATCCTCCCCGATCCTCAGGTTGCTGCTTCCACTGCTGTTGCTGCTTTCACTGTCACCAGTGTGGCTACTACTCGCGCTGTTGCTACTGCTACTCCTGGCGAGCAAGGGCAGCACTACCTCAGTTGTGGTGCCTGGGTAAGTAGTAGATTCGAGTACCACGACCATGCCTGGGTGTATATACCTGGCGACCTCTTCTGTGGAGGCCAGGATGTAGGAGATGTCAGGATCTCCCGTCTTGCGCAGAGGTGTGGGTACGCAGATAGAGACGGCGTCACACCGGGCAAGCACCCCGAAATCGGTGGTGGCGGAAAGCAAACCTGCGCTGAGCATGGCCTGCAAGCTCTCGGAGCTTACGTCCTCTATGTAGGAAGAGCCGTTGTTGATGGCATCTACTTTGCGGCTATCTACATCAATGCCCGTCACCCGGTAGCCTCCCTGAGCAAAGAGGAGAGCCAGGGGCAGACCGACGTAGCCCAGGCCGATCACCGCCACATGGGCCTCTGCCGAGCCTAACCTGCGCAGTAGTTCCTCTTTGTGGTTGACATTCTCGGCGGGGCCGGTGAACTTCGTATGTTCGGTGTGGTTAGCGTCGCTGATCATCCTTAGCACCTCCTTACATTAGGGACATATAATAAGAGACAAAAGAGCAAGAGTTTTGTTCAGGCGTATACAGACAAGAGCCGGCGCTGATTACCATGCAAACCGCAGGCCACTGTTCTGGCTTGCACAGTCAAAGCCTGCCACAATTTGCCTGCCCATGCCTAATTTTATGCTGCGATTTTATTACTTGTTCACGTTACGCAGTTCGGCATGAGTTCACGCTTGGCCGCTGTCCATAAAGTGGTTGATATTGTGTGTAACCGCCATGTGAGTGACTACTGTAAATCTAACTGTAGCAGTATAAATTGAAAGAAGCAAAAATGGAAGCTTTCACGCGCCGCTCACCGTTGTCCCGAGGGCCAGCAACACTGATACATTAAGTCTGATAAGTCAGAGTTGCCGGCCCGTGGAACAATTTTCTCTATCGCACCGTGACACTCTTAGCCAGGTTACGGGGCTTGTCTGGGTCGGTGCCGCGTACCAGGGCGAGCTCGTACGCCAGGCGCTGGGCCGTAACCGTGGCTGCCAGGTAGAATGCGGGGCCGGAGCCACCCACCGGAAGGTGCATGTCGAATAACGGGTGGTTCTCGGGACTGATGCCGATTACATGCGCGCCTCGAGCCTTCACCTCACCGGCCGCTGTGAGCATACGCGCCTTGTCCGTGGTGCCCTCCGGCACGAAGAGTATCACGGGGGTGCCCTCCTCGATCAGCGCGATCACTCCATGCTTCAGTTCGCCTGCGGCGAAGCCCTCGGTGTGGAGGTACGATATCTCCTTGATCTTGAGCGCAGCTTCGAGCGCCAACGGATAACCCAGACCACGCCCTAGCACGAACATGTGCCTATATCCGGTCATATAGACTGCAACCTCCTTTATTGCTGCCGGCATCCCGTTATCGTCCTGCCTGAGCACATCGATTTCGTCAGCAGCGCTCAGCAGCGTAGTCTCATGTCGCATCGGCTCGCCCGCGAGTGCCCCAGTCGCCAGCAGCAGATAGGCCAGCTTGGCGGTGAACGTCTTGGTGGACAGTACGCTCTTTTCAGGGCCGGCACCCAGCATGAGGTTGAAATCGGCCTCGCGTGTCAAAGTCGAGCCGGGTACATTGGTCAGTGTACCCACAGAGACACCCCTCGCACGGGCATCTCGCACAGCTTCCAACACGTCTATCGTCTCACCGCTCTGCGAGAGCGCTATAAGCGCGTCTCCGGGCTCAAGAAGAGGCGCGAAGGTGGCGAACTCGTGGGGGTAGGCGGCTATAGCCGAGCGACCAGCCTCCGCCGCCAGAAGGTAGCTGCCCATGAGCGCTGCATGGTACGCTGTGCCACATCCCACGAAATAGAGCTTGCGCGCGCCCGCAATGAACCGGGCAAGAGTTGCGGCCTGCGCCATGCCTGTCGTCGCAATCTGCCTGAGCAATTGGGGCTGCTCCCATATCTCCTTCTCAAGGAAGTGGCGGTAGCCGTTCAGTGAAGCTTGATCAGGGCGCCAGTGTACCTCCTCAATGGCGAGCGGGATTTGCGCGCCCGTGTCGTTGCTATAAACGGCTACCCTGTCGGGCCACAGCGCTACCGTCTCTCCATCTCGCACGAACAAGAGTCGATCGGTATGCCCAAGCAGGGCCGCCTGGTCGGAAGCCAGGTAGTTCGCGCCGCTGCCCAGGCCCACGATCAGTGGCGAGCCGTTCTTGGTGGCTGCCATCTGGCCACTAGTCGCGTCGAGCGCCGCGAGTGCATTCAGACCTTCCAGCTTGAGGCTGACCCGCCGCAACGCCTCGGCCAGGCTTGCGTCACAAGAGCCTCCAAGTAAGTTGAACTCTTCCTCCAACATGTGGGCTGCTACCTCGGAGTCGGTATCCGATACGAAGCTATGGCCCTGCCTCCTGAGTTGTTCGCGCAATAACAGATAGTTCTCTATCACACCGTTGTGAACGAGCGCGAACCGACCCGCACAGTCGTGTTGTGGGTGGGCGTTAGCCACAGTAACAGCGCCGGTGGTCGCCCAGCGGGTGTGCCCGATTGCGAGGCCCGAGTCGGGTAAGCCCGTGGGCACCAGTCCCAGCTTACCGGTGTCGCGCGCTGTATAAAGTTGGTTCCCCGCTCCAACTGCGATTCCCCAGGAGTCGTAGCCCCTGTATTCCAACGTCTTGAGTCCCGAAAAAACCAGGTCGGCGGCATTTATGGGCTGCCCCGTATAACCAAAGATCCCGCACATAGCGTCTCTTCTCCTTATTCTCTATAAATGGGTAAGCTTCAGCCCACGAGGAACGAGCCCTCGCGGGGGCGTGCATGTGCAACCACGATTACGCGCAGGCGTTACGAGGACAGGGCCATAACGACAAAACAGCCACGCAGGCTGATTGCCGCTCTGGATGCATCTGGGGCTATGTTCCCATGACAATGTTCTATATAGGAAAAGAGGAAGGGGCACGTACAGGGAGCTTGGTGCTCCGCCACTTGCAGCCGGTTGGTGTCCTGAGGGTCACCCCCCAGTTTTGTCCGGTGCTTACGACAGTGGGTGCCGGGAAGCCATCCGCCGAATATTTCTCTTAGCTTCCACCTCGTCAACTCGCCACCTCTACGGCGAGTCCTGGCGCTACAAAACAGCTAATCTATTGCCGCCCTCTCTCAACTTAGTTCGCCCTGGGTACAACCCTCCCTTTCCGTATCCTGTTTTGCGTACGTCATGTGCCTGCATCCAGCACACTCCTATGATACCACGCTATGACACAGGGTACAATATGCCGCGCAATTGCTCTTCACACAGCGTGACGTTCTAACATCCAGGTCTCTCATGCAAGGGTTCTCGGTCTGTGTCTTGCCCCGTCACGGCGTATGCATCTACTTGTCACCCAGCGTGGCGGCCCGCGTGCGCCAGCGCTCGGTCGAGGTCGTCGATCAGATCGTCACTATGTTCTAGACCCACCGATAACCTCAAGAGGTTCTGGGGTGTGCTCGTGCCTGGCCCCTCTACGGACGCCCGGTGATCAATCAAGCTCTCCACACCTCCCAGGCTGGTAGCATGCGTGATTATCCTTAGATGCGAAGCCACCGACAGTGCAGCCTCTCTCCCGCCTTTGACCTGAAATGCGAGCATACCCCCCGGCTGCGACATCTGTCGCTTCGCGATCTCGTACCCGGGATGCCCCACGAGGCCCGGGTAATGCACCGCTTCGACTCCAGGGTGCTCCATAAGGAACTTTGCAACTTTAGAGGCGTTCTCGGAGTGAACGCGCATACGGAACGGTAGTGTGCTGATACTGCGTAAAGTCAGCCAGCACTCAAACGGAGAAGGTACGGCGCCCATGGAGGTCTGCACGTTCCTGATCTTTTGGAAATATGCATTCTCCTCCCGAGCTACGACTATGCCGCCCAGTATATCGCTGTGCCCGCCCAGGTACTTGGTGGTAGAGTGCATAATCAGGTCGGCGCCGAGTTCAAACGGGCGCTGAAGCACGGGCGTGGCCCATGTATTGTCGCAGGCCAGCAGCGCTCCGGCCTCGGCAGCGATAGAGGCAACAACTTCGATATTGGTGATCTTGAGCAGTGGATTAGAGGGCGTCTCTACCCACAGCAGGCGCGTATTGGGCCGTACGGCCATCTTTACCTGCTCGAGATTGGAGAAGTCGACGAAGGTCGCCTCCAAACCCCAGGGCAAGAAGATATCGCGCAGTTGCTTGGCAGTACCATAGTAGACGTCGATGGGAACGATCACATGGTCTGCGGGCGACAGCGCCTGGAAAATCGCTCCTATGGCTGCCACCCCAGATGAAAAGGCAGCCGCCGCAAGGCCACCGCCTGAGCTGCCCGCAGAGGCACCCTCGAGAGCGCAAACCGATTCTTCTAGCGCCTCACGATTGGGGTTGCCTGTGCGCGAGTAGATGTAGCCATGTGGGTAGCTGCCATCCGCGTTGCGCTGGAAGGTGGTAGCTAAAGTGATCGAAGGAACAACCGCTGCGCTACCACTATCTACACTTACCCCACCATGTACGGCAAGGGTTTCTATTTTCAGCTTTCTTTCACTCAAATGCTCCACTGTCTATCCTCCTACGCATACTCTACTAGTGCAAGCCTCTAATCGCCGGTAGTTAGTCCAGGGAGAACTTTACGGCCGCTTCCGCCAGCAAATAAGCCGGATTAATGAGGTCCGGGGCGTGTGCGTTATTACCAAGCAGCAACGGTATCTCTGTACAGCCCAGGATTACACCGTCCACACGCCTGGAGCGCAACCAATGGACTGCGTCCACAGCTGCCTTTCTACCATGTGCACCCGAGCGCCCTTCCATCAAATCAAGGATCGCACGGTCGAGTCTATCACGCAGACCGTCAGTTTCAGCGGGAAGTGTCTCTGTGGACATACCCTCGCGTTCGAGCGGCTCCAGGTATACTGCGGGCCTGCCGAATCCGGCCACTCCTACGCTGCGCCAGCCTCGCCGGCGCACCTCTTCAAGTGTGACATCTATCATGCTCAGCACCCTGCAACCGGAGGTCGCCTTGATCACACCCAGGAACATGTGCGGAGCGTTGGCGGGAATAACGATGAAATCTACCATCTTGCCGAACTCGACCAGTTTCTCCAGCAGGTGTGGCTCGGGCTGGCTCGGTACGACTACTCTGCCCTGCTCATCGAGCATAAGAGGAAAGTAGCGGTGATAATAAACGAGCATAGGCGGATAGCCTGTGTTCCGCCATTGCGGGATCAGCCGTTGAGAGACCGTATGAACAAGAGCCTCGAAATCGATGGTCGCCTGCGGTCCCATACCGCCTATTACTCCGATGGTCTTCACCCACTTCCCCTTTCCCTTCCCAGCGCATTCCACTTCTCAGGCAGATCGGGCCCACCTCATTCGGACCCGGCGCGTGACGAATGACATCCCTCTATAGTACCAGCAGTACCTTGCCTCTTGTTTCTCGCCCCTCCAGATAGCGGTGAGCGTCGGCAGCGCCGGTAAGAGGAAAAGTGCGGTCCACGCGTACCTGAAGTTGTCCAGCCTCTATCAAGCCAAATAGATCGGAGGCACGCGAGAGTAATTCACTGCTGGTCGCCACGTAATGGACAAGCGTGGGGCGCGTCAGGAAGAGAGAGCCCCGTGCGTTCAGCACCTGTGGGTCGACCGGCTCGACCGCACCACTCGACTGCCCATAAAGCACCAGGTAGCCTCGGCGTCTCAGGCTGCGCAGGTCGCCGTCGAAGGTCGCCTTCCCGACACCATCGTAGACAACGTGGACGCCCTCACCATCAGTCAACCTCATCACCTCGGCGGCAAAGTCCACTTCTGCATAATTGATCACCTCATCAGCGCCGGCCTCCCGTGCCAGGGCTGCTTTCTCCAAGTTCGAGACCGTCGCCAACACTCGCGCACCCCGCCGCTTTGCGAGTTGCACGAGTAGTCCACCTACTCCCCCTGCTGCCGCGTGGACCAACACAGTATTGCCAGGTTGAATAGGATATGTATCATGGCTCAGGTAGTGCGCCGTCATCCCCTGGAGCATCACAGCGGCGGCAGTGTGCATACTGACGCTTGATGGCACGGGCACCAGTCGCGCGGCAGGCACAACTACGAACTCAGCATAGCCACCACCCGCATGCGGCGCATAGGCAACTCGATCTCCCAGGCCAAATTCAGTTACCCCAGAGCCTAACGCGTCCACAGTGCCTGCGGCTTCCTGACCTGGAATAAACGGCAACGCTGTGCCTTTGTATGCGCCGGTTCGGAAGTAAACGTCGATGAAGTTGACGCCGGCTGCCTCAACACGCACCCGCACCTCCGCCGGGCCTGGCTCGGGCTGCGGCAC